>JAOOLP010000036.1 GCA_028408795.1 Candidatus Pelagibacter sp. | reverse complement strand
TAAATGATGTTTAATTATTTTTTCTTCTTTTTGATTTGGTCTTGAGGATAGAACTTTAAACTCTTTATATATTTGCATGCTGTCAGCATTTATCAATTCGCCATTTATTTTTTTTGCTAAAAGTAATGCTAGTTTAGATTTTCCTGAAGCTGTAGGACCTGCTAAGAGAATAATTTTTTTAGTCAAATTAATTTAATTTAACACCTAAATATCTTCTTCTATTGTTACTATCTATAATAGAGAGAAGTAAATTTTTATCACCTTGTTTTACAATTCTGTTTACCAAGTCTTTTAAGTTTGAGGTATTTTTAATTGGAATTCTTTTTGCCTCAATTATAATATCATTTACCTTTAACAAATCTCTCAGTGGGCTTTTATTTGAAATTTCAGTTATAACTACACCTTCTTTAATTTTTAATTTTCGTGAGGATATATCATCTTGATTTAAATCTCTCACAGTTATTTTTAATTTTTCTATTTCTACTTCTTCATTTTTCTTTGGTAAAGTTTTCTTTTCTTTAAATTCTTCTGAAGACTCAAGCCTGCCTAATTTTAGGCTTTTTGTAATAAGTTTTTTATTTCTCCAAACTTTAAGTTTAACAGTTTTTCCAACTTTCGTATTAGCAACAACTTTAGGTAAAGTTCTCATTGTATCAATTTTCTTTCCATCAAATTCTAAAATTATATCACCTGCTTTTATCCCAGCTTTATCTGCAGGACTTTTTTCCCCTACGCTTGCTACAAGAGCTCCCTCAGTTTTTTTTAATTCTACAGCCTCTGCGATTTCCTTTGTTACTTCCTGTATCCTAACTCCAAGCCATCCTCTTCTTGTTTCTCCATAATTAACTAATTGATCAATTACTTTCGAGGCTGCATTTGCAGGTATTGCAAATCCAATTCCTATTGATCCTGACTGCCCAGGAGCAATTATTGCTGTATTAATTCCTACTACTTCTCCTTTTAAATTAAATAATGGACCTCCTGAATTCCCTTGATTTATAGAAGCATCAGTTTGAATAAAATCATCATACCTTGTCATTCCAATATCTCTGTTTCGGGCTGAAACAATTCCAGATGTTACAGTGCCTCCTAATCCAAATGGATTACCAATAGCCACTACCCAGTCTCCTACTCTTGCTTTATCTGAGTCCCCAAAATTAACTGGTGAAAATTTATCATTTGTTTGCATTTTAAGAACAGCGATATCCATGTAAGGATCAGCTCCAATAACCTTAGCTTTATACTCTTTTGAATTAACTTTCACCAAAATATCATCGGCCCCTGCAATAACATGATTGTTTGTAATTACTGTTCCGTCTTCTTTAATAATGAAGCCCGATCCTAAAGATGAGGCTTTTCTTTCAGTAGGCCTTTGAAAATCTTTAAACATTTCCTCGAAGGGTGAGCCAGGAGGAAATTGAAAAGGGAATTGATTTGAGGTAGTTTTAACAGTCTGTGTTGTTGAGATATTAACAACTGATGGCATTAATTTTTCTGCTAGATCCGCAAAAGACTCTGGAACTGCTTTAACATTTGAGAAATATCCTAGATTTAAAATTAAAGAAACAAATAATATTTTTTTTATTAAGTTCATTTAACTCTTAATATACCAAATTATTAAAAAACCTATAATCAAGAATGTAGCGCCGAAAGATCTTAATGTTTTTTCAGGAGTATTCTTGATCATTTCAAGCATACTTTTGATTCTTGACGGGAAAATGGCAAGTATCAAGCCTTCCAAGAAGAAAAGTAAACCTATAGCTGTAAAGAGCTCACTCATGGAAGAGCTTTTTATCTCTTCAATGCTGATGAGATAGACTTTCCAAAGAATTTGAAAAATTCACTGTCTGGAGATAGGACTAGTGAAGTCTCTCCTCCGATTAAGGCTTTTTCATATGCTTGCATCGCTCTATAAAATGCAAAAAACTGAGGGTCTCTTCCAAAGGCATTAGCAAAAATTTTATTTCTTGTACCATCGCCTTCTCCTTTCATAATCTCAGATTTCTTATTAGCTTCAGCTAATATTACAGTCACATCTTTATCTGCTGTTGATCTGATTTTTTGTGCAATTTCGGCTCCTTGAGCTCTAAATTCCTTTGCTTCTCTCTCTCTTTCAGTTTGCATTCTTTTATAGATAGCTTCACTATTAGCAGGAGGTAAGTCTGCTCTTTTAATTCTTACGTCTACTATTTCTATTCCAAAATTCTGCGCTTCATTGTTTACATCATTTTGAATAATAGCCATTTGTTTGGCTCTATCAGTTGACAACAATGTTGCTAGTTCTTGTTTTCCTAAAACACCTCTTATTCTTGAATTAATAATCGTTGAAAGTCTAGATCTTGCAACTCTTTCATTTCCGACAGAAATATAAAACT
>JAOOLP010000035.1 GCA_028408795.1 Candidatus Pelagibacter sp. | reverse complement strand
GTACTGCTGAAAAAATCATTCCTGGTGGAAATATGTTGTTATCAAAAAATCCTGATAGATATTTACCTAATAATTGGCCTACATATTATAAGACGGCAAAAGGTTGTACCATAATTGACTTGGACAATAACAAGTATTTTGATTTAACTACTATGGGTATTGGAACCAATATACTTGGCTACAGTAATCCCTCAGTGGACTTAGCTGTTAAAAAAGCCATCACTAATGGCAACATGTCTACCTTAAATTGTCCAGAAGAAGTTTTGTTAGCAAAAAAATTGATAAAACTTCATCCTTGGTTTGATATGGTGAAATTTGCAAGAACTGGAGGTGAGGCTAATTCTATCGCCATTAGAATAGCTAGAGCCGCGAATGGAAACGACAATGTTGCTATTTGTGGATATCATGGGTGGCACGATTGGTATCTTTCAACAAATTTAAATAAATCAAAAAAAAATAATTTAAATAACCATTTAATGAAAGAGTTAAACATTGCTGGAGTTCCAAAAAAATTAAAAAATACAACATTTTCTTTCGAATATGGTGATTTTGATGGTTTAAAAAAATTAGTTAGTAAAAAAAAGATAGGAATTATCAAAATGGAAGTTTGCAGAAACACAAAACCAAATATTAATTTTTTAAAAAAAGTGAGAAATCTAGCAACAAATAATAATATAATATTAATTTTTGATGAGTGTACCACAGGATTTAGGGAAAACTTTGGAGGCTTACATAAAAAAATTAATATTAAACCAGATATGGCTATTTTTGGTAAGGCGATTGGAAATGGTTATGCAATCACTGCTGTTTTGGGAAAATACAAGATTATGCAGTCAAGTAAAAAGACTTTTATCAGCAGTACTTTTTGGACTGAGAGAGTAGGATCAGTCGCAGCTTTAAAAACAATTGAGACTATGCAAAAAATAAAAAGTTGGAGAAAAGTCAATTACATAGCAGCCAAAATTAGAAAAAAATGGAATAATTTATTTAATAAATATAATTTAAATGTTTCAATTAAAGGCACCAATGGATTATTGAATTTTGTTTTTAATTCTAGAAATCATCAAGCCTATAAAACATTAATTACTCAAGAAATGTTAAAAAATAATATTTTAGCAACAAATGCTATTTATCCATGCATCAAACATTCCGATAAAATACTTAACAACTATTTTATTAATTTAGAAAAGGTCTTAAAAAAAATAGATTTATGTGAAAATAAAGGGCAAAATATTCAAAAGTTTATTAAGTCAAATATTAGTGAGAGAGATTTTTACAGATATAATTAATAATGAAAAAAATACTAGTTATTGCTGCACATCCTGACGATGAATTTTTAGGTTGTGGTGCTTCCTTGTTACTTTTGAAAAAAAAGGGATCAATAATAAAAACAATTTTTTTAGCAGATGGCGAAAGCTCACGACTAATTAAAAAGAATAAAATTGATCTTATCAAAAAAAGAGAAGATCAAGCCAAGAACATTGCAAAAAAAAGTAAATTTTTGAAACCATCTTTTTTAAGATTGCCAGACAATAAGCTTGATACGGTGCCATTTCTAAAAATTGTAAAATTTTTAGAAAGTGAAATAAAAAAATTTCGTCCAGATACGGTCTTTACTCATTTTGAAAATGACTTAAATATTGATCATCAAATTTCATATAAAGCAGTGGTAACAGCAACGAGGCCTCACAGCAAATCATTTGTTAAAAAAATTTATTGTTTTGAAACTCCATCCAGTACAGAATTTAATTTTACGAGAAAACAAAAAAAATTGTTTAATCCAAATTTGTTTATTGACGTTGGCAGTGAAATAAATAAAAAGATTAAGCTATTAAAAATATACAAGGATGAAATCAGATCCTGGCCACATTCTAGATCTCTTAAATCTATAAAAAATTTAGCTTCGTTTAGAGGATCTCAAATAGGTGTAAAATTTGCAGAAGCGTTTATTTTACTGAGAGAATTAAGATAGATTATTAATAAGAGATAATGAAGTCAGTGCTTTTCATTTTTGATGACAATAAAAAATTTGGCAATGGTCATTTTCAAAGGTGCCAAAAATTTAAAAAAATTTTTACCAATGATCATAAAATAAGATTTATTCAAAGTGATAATAAAAAGTTATTTAACACAAATAAAAAAACTTTTGATTACATCGTTTTAGATAGTTACAAAATAAATTATTTAGATGAAATAAAATTAAAAAAACTTTGTAATAAATTGATTACTATAGATGATCTTAAAAATCGAAAGTTTACTTGTGATTATTTATTAAATTATTCACCAATAGTAAAAAAAGAAGATTATAAAAAAAAGATTGGTAAAAATACTAAGTTATTATTAGGTCCGAAATTTAATTTTATTTATGAGAATATTCAATTTAAAAAAACTA
>JAOOLP010000034.1 GCA_028408795.1 Candidatus Pelagibacter sp. | reverse complement strand
ATTTTATATAAAATTATTGATGGTATCTTAGCATTACAAATTTCTAAAGATACAGTTCCAGATTTAGCAACAGCAAAAATTGATTTTTGTAGAATATGGGATTTAATCTTTTCATCACTAATAATTTCACAATTACTTAAGTTACTTTGATTAATATAAGATTGTATTAATTCAGAGTATTCTTTAGTTGAATGAAACACATAGGTCATATCAGTGTACTTAATGTTCATTAATTTTATAAAATCCAATAAAATTGGCATTAAAACACAAATCTCTGATTTTCTACTTCCTGCAAATATGGATATTAATGCTTTATTTTTCCCTATAAGTTGATTGATATCAATTTTGCTACGCTCTTTATTTTGTAAAAGGGGGTGCCCGACAAATTCATAGCTCATGTTTTCTTTTTCAAAATATTTTTTTTCAAAACTAAATAATAATAGAATATGATCTATAAATTTTTTAATTTTCTTTACTCTTCCCTCTCTCCATACCCAAACCTGAGGAGCTACATAATGAACTGTCTTTATTTTGGAGTTTAATTTTTTTACTTTCTCTGCCACACGCAAAGTGAAATCTGGGCTGTCAACTGTAAATAAAATATCTGGGTTATAATCAATAATAGCTTTGACAGTTTCATTAATTTTTTTTTTAATTTTGAATATGTTTAAGAATACATTTGTGAAACCCAAATATGTAATTTCTTTTAATTCATAAATACTCTTTATACCTATGGATTGGAGATTTTCACCCCCTACTGACAAATACTCTATATTTTGATTTATTTTTTTTAAGTCACTAATAACTTTAGAGGCCAAATTATCTCCAGACGCTTCTCCTGTTAGTATAAATATTTTTTTCATTTATACATCCTCCACAGACTTCCATTATCAGAAATCATAAAAAGATCGCCTGTATGTTTTTGTATTTTAATATCTCTTATTCTGCCAATTGTTCCTTTAAAAATAATTTCTTCACTTATAAAATTATTGTTATTAAATTTTAATTTTCGTAAAGATTGATCTTTTAATGAAGTAATTAATGCATCTCCGTTCCATTCATTGAAAGCCTTACCTTCATAAATTGTCATTGCACTTACTGCTATTGACGGTACCCAATATTTAATTGCTTTTGTAAAACCAGGTTTCCATTTGGGTCCAATTTTAGTTCCAGAATAATTAGTTCCACCCCAACCCAATATTTTCCATCCATAATTTTCACCAAAATTTGCTGTACCAAACCAATCTCCACCTTTTGCTCCGTGATTTGTCATATATATTTTATTATCAAACGGTGAAAGAGCTATACCTTGCGGATTTCTTACACCAATTTGAAAAATTTCAGGCAACCAATCTTTTTTACCTTTAAATTTTGGATTGTTTTTTGGAATAGATCCATCTAGATTAATCCTGATAATACTTCCTGGATGTTTTTTAACATCTTGGGCTATCATGCCTTGTCCACGTTCTCCAGCGGTTATATACAAATGTTCTCCTTTAATGGCCAATCTTGATCCAAAGTGGTAACCTGAATTTATTGGAGGTTCTGCCCTAAAAATATTTTTAAAATTAATTTTGTTTTGATTAAATTTACCTTTTGCAACTGACGTACTTGTTTTCCAATTACCTCTATTTTCAGAATATGAAACATAAATTTGATCTTTATCATACAAGATATCAAGCAATCCACCCTGTCCATCCTCTAGGATTGAAAGATTATGTTTTATTTCTGAAATTTTTTTATCAATTAAATTTAAAGTAAATATTTTTCCAGATTTTTCCGTAATCACCACATTTTCTTTGTTAATAAAAGAGAGGCTCCATGGTTTTTTGAAACCATCCATAATTTTTTCTAATTTAATTTCTGACGCACATAAATTTGAAAAACTAAAAAAAAATAAGATAATAAATTTTTTCATTTTACGTAGATAAATATTCCATTTTTATTAGCAAAATTGATACATTGTTTTCTATCCAGAAAAACGTTTTGTCTACTTTTTAATACAATTCCTTTAAGCCCTGCTAATTTACACTGTTTTAAAGTTTGAAGGCCAACTGTCGGTAAATCGATTCTAAGATCCTGTCTCTTTTTTGGTAGTTTAACTAATACTCCTTGATTATGGAATTTTTTACTTTTACATTTTAGAAGCATTTTTTTAGTTCCACCTTTGTCTTCAATAGCGATGACTTTTTTATTTCTAACAACTGTCCCTTGGCTAAAAGTATATTTGCCTAAGCGATTTAAGGTTTTTATAGCTTTACTAATATCTAATTTATCTAACTTGTTTGGTTTAATAGTTGTATAATTTCCTTTTTTTAAAGTTAATTCGGGATTGAATGCCAATGAGTTAATCGTTTTAATCTTTTCTTTTTTTAAAATACTTATTATTTCTTTTAAAATAGCTGCATCACCTAGTTTAGAACTTTTTATAATTCTAGGCATATAATAAACTGCTTTAAAATCTAAACGTAA
>JAOOLP010000033.1 GCA_028408795.1 Candidatus Pelagibacter sp. | reverse complement strand
ACTATAAAACCTCAGAAGATATTTTTTCTTATTTTTTAAAATTAAAAAAATTAAATAAAGCGATAATTTTTGCAACTCACAATAGAGAACTTGCTAACAAAGCAGATTATAAGTTGAGTATTCTGAGGGGTAATATAAAACGAGTTAATGTCCTCTCAAATTAGAGAATTTCATAATATTAAAATTCATTCTCAATATTCTATATGCGAAGGTGCTGTTAAAATTGATGATTTAGCACTTTATTGCAAGGAAAACAAAATTAAAGCAGTAGGTTTAGCTGATAGTTATAATTTGTGCGGTGCTTTAGAATTTGCTGAAAAAATAAGTAAAGTTGGAACACAGCCGATTATTGGAACCCAAATAAATATATTTTATAAAAATATAATAGGGAAAATAACCATTTATGCTACCTCTGAACTAGGGTACAAAAATTTAACCAAACTTTCTTCCTTAAGCTATCTCAAAAATAAAAAATCATATGAACCATACTGTGATTTAGATGATTTAGTAGACAATAATGAAGATTTAATAATTCTTACTGGTAACTATAACAATTTATTTGGAAAGTTTTTTTATTCAAATAAGATAAAAATTTTTGAGGATTTAATGACAAAGTTAAAGTCTCAATTTAAAGATAGAATATATATAGAAATACAGAGACATTCTGAAAATCAAGAAAAAAACTATGAAAATTATTTATTAAAAATTTCATCACGTTTTAATTTACCTTTAATTGCTACGCAAGAAGTATACTATTTAAGACCTGAAATGGCAGAGGCACATGATGCTCTTATTTGTATAGGAGAAAAAAAATTTGTTGATGATCAAAATAGATTTAGATATAGCAAACAGCATTATTTAAAAAACAATGATGAACTGCAAAAAATTTATAGCGATATTCCTGAGGCACTAGAAAATAATTTTAATTTTCCTTTAAGGTTTAATTTTAAACCAAAAAAATCAAAACCAATTCTTCCCTTAATATCAAGTAATATTAATAAATCAGTTGAGCAAGAATTAATGGATCAAGCCAAAAAGGGATTAGATTTAAGATTTAAAAATTTTGTATTCAAAAAAAATCTAAATGAATCTAGCGATAAGATTAAAGAAATTTATAAAGACAGACTAGAGCATGAATTGGATATTATAAATTCTATGAATTATTCAAGTTATTTTTTAATTGTTTCTGACTATATAAAATGGGCCAAAAATAATTCAATTCCTGTAGGACCTGGAAGAGGATCTGGAGCAGGATCTTTAGTTGCTTATTGTCTAGATATAACCGATCTTGATCCAATTGAATTTGATTTAATTTTCGAGAGGTTTTTAAATCCAGACAGGATATCTATGCCTGATTTTGACATAGATTTTTGCGAGGAACAAAGAGATAAGGTATTTGAATATTTAAAATCAAAATACAAAGATGGCGTAGCACATATTATCACATTTGGTAAATTAAAAGCTAGAATGGCACTAAGAGATGTAGGAAGAGTGCTCGGCTTATCCTATGGACATGTAGACAAAATTTGCAAAATGATACCTTTTGATCCTTCAAGGCCATTAACTTTGCAGGAGTCAATAGATAGAGAGCCAAGATTTAAACAAGAAATTAAAAATAATGTTAAAGTTGAAAAGTTGATAAATTTATCTTTAAAGCTAGAGGGATTAAATAGAAATATGGCTACACATGCCGCCGGTGTTGTTATAGCAGGAAATAAACTAGCAGAACAATTTCCACTTTATGTTGACCACAGTTCAAATTTGATTTTGCCTTCTACTCAGTATGATATGTATTCATCTGAAAATGCTGGCCTAGTAAAATTTGATTTGTTAGGCTTAAAAACTCTTACAGTAATAAACAAAACGCTCAAAAGATTAAAATCAAAAAAAATTAATTTAGACATTAATAAAATAAATCGTGAAGACAAAAAAGTTTACTCATTATTGTCCACAGGAGAAACAGTTGGTTTATTTCAACTTGAAAGCACTGGAATGAGAGAGTCAATTAAACAAATGAAACCAAATAAATTTGATGACATAATCGCACTTGTAGCTCTTTATAGACCAGGACCAATGAGCAATATACCTATTTATAATGACTGTAAGAATGGAATTAAAAAACCAGATTATATACACCCCACATTAAAAAAAATCCTTGAACCCACTTACGGTATTATAATCTACCAAGAGCAGGTAATGCAAATCGCTCAAACTTTAGCTGGATTTACCGCTGGTGAAGCTGACATCTTAAGAAGAGCAATGGGTAAAAAGAAGAAAGCAGAATTAGATAGACAGAAAGAGAGATTTATTAACGGAGCGATAAAAAAAGGTATAGCTAAAGATGTAGCTAATTTTGTTTTTACTAAAATCGAGCCTTTTGCCCAATATGGATTTAATAAAAGTCATGCCGCAGCCTACGCGTTAATTGCTTATCAAACAGCCTTTTTAAAAACTTATTATAAAGAAGATTTTATTGCAGCAACGATGTCCACTGAATTGACTAATACTTCAAAATTAAGAGAATTTGTTGAAGAATTAAAAAGACTTAATATCGAGATAGTT
>JAOOLP010000032.1 GCA_028408795.1 Candidatus Pelagibacter sp. | reverse complement strand
GTAATTGCCCGTTACAAATTTATGAAAGGATTTAATGTTTTGCATCCTATGGGTTGGGACTCTTTTGGTTTACCTGCAGAGAATGCTGCTAGAACAAATAATCTTAGCCCAAAAAAATGGACCGAGGAAAATATTATGAGCATGAAAAAACAGCTTAAAATGTTAGGCTTATCAATAGATTGGAATTTAGAAATATCAACTTGCAATGAAAATTATTATAAACACCAACAAGAACTTTTTATAGACTTCTACAATCAAGGTTTAGTTTCACGAAAAGAAACTTATGTAAATTGGGATCCAGTAGAAAAAACTGTTCTTGCCAATGAACAAGTCATTAACGGAAAAGGTTGGAGATCTAATGCAGTTGTAGAAAGAAAAAAATTATCACAATGGTTTTTTAATATCACTCAATTTGCTGAAGATCTTTTAAAAGATCTTGAAGATTTAAATGGATGGCCAGATAAAGTAAAATTAATGCAAAAAAATTGGATTGGTAAATCATTTGGTTGTGAAATTGATTTCAACATTGAAAACACCAAAAAAAAACTAAGAATTTTTACTACTAGACCTGATACAATCTTTGGAGCTACCTTTATTGCAGTTTCAGTAGATCATGAAATTTGTAAAAGCTTACACAAACTAAAAGAGTTCGAAAAATTTAAAAGTGAGTGCTCTAAAATTGGAACAACAGAAGAGGCCTTAGCGAACGCTGATAAGCTAGGTTTTAAGACTGAATTATTGGCATTACATCCTTTTATTAAAAATAAAAAAATACCCATTTATGTTGCGAATTTCGTATTGATGGATTATGGGAATGGCGCAATATTTGGGTGTCCCGCGCATGATCAAAGAGACTTTGATTTTGCTAAAAAATATAAATTACCCATTATCAGAGTAGTTTCAGATAAGAATAAATCGATGAACGGTGAAGAGATGAAAGAAGCTTTTACAGGTGTTGGAAAAATTATTAATTCGGATTTTTTAAATAACCTTGATATTTCAGAAGCCAAGAAAACCATTATTAAAGAGGTTGAGAAAAAGAAGATTGGACAAAAAAAAACTTTGTTCAGACTTAAAGATTGGGGTATCTCTCGTCAAAGATATTGGGGTTGCCCGATACCTATGATTTATCTGAAAGATGGTTCCGTCACGCCAGTAGATAAAAGTGAATTACCTATAAAACTACCAGAAGAGATAGATCTAAACTCAACTGGCAACCCTTTGGATAATCATCCTAGCTGGAAAAATACCTTTCATAAAAAGTCTGGGGAACCTGCAATACGGGAAACTGATACTTTAGATACTTTTGTTGATTCATCTTGGTATTTTCTTCGTTTTTGCTCTCCGTCTTTTAGTAAAGGATCATTTGAAGAAAAAGATGCCAATTATTGGATGCCGGTAGACCAATATATTGGAGGTGTAGAACACGCTATACTTCACTTGCTTTACTCAAGATTTTTTATGAAGGCAATTAATAAGTCCAATAAAAATATTAAATGTTCAGAACCTTTTAAAAATTTGTTTACACAGGGAATGGTTTGCCATGAAACTTATCAGGATAAGGGTGGAAATTGGGTTTACCCTGAAGACGTAGAAAAATTATCAATAAATAAAGCTATTAAAAAAGAGGATAAAAGTACTATTAAAATTGGCCCATCCGAGTCTATGTCAAAATCCAAAAAGAATACTATAGATCCGGAAACAATGATTAAACAATATGGAGCGGACTCTGTTAGATGGTTTATATTATCAGACAGCCCACCAGACAAAGATGTTCAGTGGTCCGACAGTGGAGTGGCATCCTCTAATAAATTTTTACAAAAAATTTGGAATTTAAATAAAGTGATTCTTACCAGAAAACAGTTTAAATCTAACAAAAAATACGAAGAAAATTTTAATCTCAACATAAATACCTATGTTTACAAAATAGACAAATTTATAGATAATTTTCAAATGAATGTCGCAATTGCACAATTTTATGAAGTTTATAAATATTTACAAGACTCTTTAAAACTCGATATAGATAACAAAATTTTTTCTGATGGATTTATAAAAATAATGAAGTTAATGATACCTTTTACTCCTCATTTAGCTTTAGAGTGTCTTTCACTTTTTAATTGTAAAAACACAAATGACTGGCCTAAAATTGACGATAAAATATTTAAAAATGTTAAAATCAACCTTGTTATTCAGGTTAATGGTAAAACAAGAGATGTTATAAAAATAAAAAAAGATACCAATGAAAAAGAAGTTTTAAAATTAGTTGTAAAAAGCTCAAAAGCTAAAAAACATATAATTAATAAAAAAATTTCTAAGACTATATTTATCAAAAATAAGATAATAAATTATATTATATCAAACTAAAGATGATGCAGAAAATTTTCTTTTTTATAGCAATTTTATCAGTTTTAACTAGCTGTGGATTTAAAGTTTTAGATAAATCAAAAAATAACAACTTTTCCGTTCAAGAGGTAAGGTCTTCAGGTGAAATAAGAATTAATCATAAGATTAAAAATAATATCCTAGTTAATTCAAAAGAAACAAGTGAAAATCAAATAATAATAAGCCTAGATACAAAGAAAAATAAAATAATTAAGGAAAAAAATATTAAAAATGAAATTACAAAATATCAAATTTCTCTAGAAAGCAATGTC
>JAOOLP010000031.1 GCA_028408795.1 Candidatus Pelagibacter sp. | reverse complement strand
GTTTACATAAAGGCCATATATCCTTAATTAAAAAATCAAAAAAGTTTAAAGGTAAAAATATTGTTTCAATTTTTGTTAACCCAAAACAATTTAATAATAAAAAGGATTATTTAAAATATCCTCGCAACTTAAAAAAAGATCTATCCATACTTAAAAATTTGAAAGTAGATTACGTTTTTATTCCTAATAAAAAGGAAATTTTTTCATTCAAAACAAGAAATAATATATACCTAGATAAATTCTCAAAAAAATTATGTGGCTCTTTCAGGAAAGGGCATTTTGACGGAGTCTTAAATATTGTTAATAGATTATTGGAAATTATTAATCCTAAAAGAATACTTTTGGGTGCTAAAGATTACCAACAACTTTATTTAATAAAACAACATGTTGCTAAAAGAAGAATCAAAACCATAGTTGTCAAATGTAAAACGATCAGAGAAGAAAATGGAATGGCCTGTTCTACAAGAAATAAACTTCTTAACAAAAAACAATCCAAAATAGGATCACAAATTTATAATTATATAAATAAACTTAAAAAAAAACCTGTACTTAACATCAAAGAAATGAAAGAAAATATTATAAAATTTGGAGCAAAAAAAATTGATTACTTGGAAATTTTTAATTTAAAAACCCGTAAAAAAACAAGTCTAATAAACAAAAATTCAAAAATTTTTATTGCTTATTATCTAGATCATGTTCGATTAATTGATAATTTTTAATTTAAAAAATAATAAGAACCCAATCCTAAAAATGATAAGAAACCTATCACATCTGTGATTGTTGTTACAAAAACACTTGAAGCTAAAGCTGGATCAATATTTATTTTTTTTAATGAAACTGGAACTAAAATTCCAAATAATCCTGCTACAATCATATTTAGGATCATTGAAATACCAATCAATAATGAAAGGCTTATTTCTTTAAACCATAACTGAACAATTATGGCTGTAATAATTGCAAAAATAATTCCATTTAACACTCCTATTATAAATTCTTTACCAACTACTCTATTAAAATTGCTTGTAGATAATTCTTGTTTAGCAATTGCTCTGATTGTAACTGCTAAAGTTTGCATTCCTGCATTCCCTCCCATAGAAGCTACTATTGGCATTAAAAAAGCGAGAGCTACCATTTGTTCAATTGATGCACCAAAGTTACTAATCACCCATGTAGCTAACAAAGCGGTAAAAAGATTTAATAAAAGCCAATTAAATCTTCTTTTAGTTTTTATGATAACACTATCCGTTATTTCTTCATCACCAACACCAGCTAATCTTAGCGCATCTTCTTCGGCTTCTTCTTGTACAACTGTTACAACATCGTCTGCTGTTATCATTCCAACTAACTTATTATCCTTGTTCACCACTCCAGCTGAAACTAGATTATAGCTTTCAAAAGTATGTCCAACCTCCTCCTTGTCCATATTCACTGATATTAAAACAGGCATCTCAATCATAATAGAACTCATTTTCAAATCTCTTGGAGTTCTTAAGACTCTTGAGGAAGGTACGGTTCCAACAGGTTTGAATTCATTATCAACAATGAAAATTTCTAAAAATTCTTTAGGTAAGTCTTTATTCTCTCTTAAATAATCTATTGTTTGTCCAACACTCCAATTATTTGGTACTGCTGTAAATTCTCTTTGCATTATCCTCGCTGCTGAGTCTTCTGGGTAACTTAGGCCCTCTTCCAAAAGAAATTTATCCTTAGGTGGTAATTTTTCTAAAATTGTCTCTTTTTTCTCTTTCTCAAGATTTTCCAATATTTTAATGGAGTCATCGGACTCTAATCTTTTGATAATTTTTATAATTGAGTCTACAGATAATAGTTGGAGGACTTCACTTTGAATAGACTCGTTTAATTCAATAAATATATCTGGGTCTAAGTTAAATTCTTCTAGCTCAATTAGCTTGATTCTAGTTTCATTAGTTAAATTTTCAATTAAATTCGCTACATCTGACTCATGTAAATCTTTTAATGTTTGATTTATAAATTGAATATCACGGGATAAAATTTTTTCACTAAAAGTATTGATAAATTCTTTGTTAAAATCAAGATTTACCTTTTTGTCTCCAGTAGATTTTAGTAAAGTCATAAAAAAGCTCTTATTGTTTTTTGAGACTAATAGTCCATATAATGATAAAATTCAAACTAAATGAACATACAAATTAAAATAAGTAAAAGACCTATTTCCTACACAAAAGCTATAAACTTTATGAATAAACGTGTTGATGATTTAAAAAAAAACAAGAATAAGGAATTATTGTGGATTTTAGAACATCCCACTAGTTATACTGCAGGAATCAGGTTTAACAAAAATGAGATTTTAGACAAAAAATTAAAAATTATTAAAACAAATAGAGGGGGGAAAATAACTTTACATAACCCTGGACAAAAAATTATTTACCTTGTTTTAAATCTTAATAATAGAAAAAAAGATATTAGAAAAATTATCACAATGATTGAAAATAGTATAATTGAATTCTTAAAACTTTATAAAATCAACGCAAAAACTGATAGAAAAAACGTTGGTGTTTGGGTAAATAAAAAAAAAATAGCGGCGATAGGTTTAAAGGTTTCCAGATGGATAACTTATCATGGTTGTTCAATTAATATTAGTAATGACTTGAGCCAATATTCTAAAATTTTACCATGTGG
>JAOOLP010000030.1 GCA_028408795.1 Candidatus Pelagibacter sp. | reverse complement strand
TGTTCTAGAGGTGCTTATAAGGCCTAATCTTTTTAAATCAAGTGCTAATTTATCAATTTCAGCTCTTAGGGCAGTTACTTGAATTACAACAGATTTATTTGTTTTATCAAGAACTACTGGATTAAATTTCTTACAAATTTTTTTTACTTTTTCTTGTTTTTTTGTATTTCCTAAAACTTTAAATAAGGCTAACTCTCTAAACAAAATATCTTTTTCTCCACGTTTAAAGTCGGCTACTTTATGAACTGGAACAAGTTTTTTAAGTTGTAAGTTTATTTGTTCAATCACTTGGGGTGTTCCTTCGGTCACAATTGTAATTCTTGAAATATGTTTTTTTTTATCAACCTCGGCAACTGCTAAAGACTCAATGTTATAACCTCTACCAGAAAAAAGACCTGCAATACGGGCGAGAACTCCTGCTTCATTGTCAACCCACACTACAATAATATGCCTTTCTGTTTTTCCAATTTTACCAGGAATACTATAAGCGGATTTAGATTTTGCCATTAAACTAAAACTTTCCCTTCATCAGAAATCTCTTCCTCTTCTTCAGGACCTAAAATCATTTGATTGTGTGGCTTACCTGAAGGTATCATGGGAAAACAATTTTCAGATTTATCTACTACACAATCGAATATTACTGGTTTTTCAATATCTAACATTTCTTGGATCTTTCCATCAAGTTCGTCTGGTGATTTTGCTCTAATCCCCACACAACCGTAAGACTCTGCTAGTTTTACAAAATCTGGGAGAGCAGCAGTATAACTTTCAGAGTAATTTTTCTCATGTAGAAGTTCTTGCCATTGTCTTACCATTCCCATGTATTCATTGTTTAAAATAAATATTTTTATTGGAAGTCTGTATTGAACAGCTGTAGACATTTCTTGCATAGTCATTAAAACAGACGCCTCGCCCGCTATATCTACTACTAATTTACCTGGATTTGCTATTTGAACACCTATAGCGGCCGGAAGACCATATCCCATAGTACCTAAACCACCAGAGGTCATCCAACGATTAGGTTTGTCAAATTTATAATGCTGAGCTGCCCACATTTGATGTTGGCCAACTTCAGTTGTTATAAAAGTATCTCTACCCTTAGTCAATTCATACAATCTTTGGACTGCGTGTTGGGGCTTTATTATCTTATTGCTATTAATAAAATTAAGTGATTTTTTTTCTCTCCATTTTTCAATTTGTTTCCACCAATTAGAAGTTTTTTGTTTATTTGAGTCTAAAAAATTCTTATTTTTTTCTTTAAATCTTTTTATAAGACTTTTTAAAAGACTTGAAACATCGCTGACTATTGCCAAATCAACTTTGATATTCTTTCCTATAGATGATGGATCTATATCAACATGGATTTTTTTTGATTTAGGAGAAAACTCATCTACTTTACCAGTAATTCTATCATCAAACCTTGCGCCTATGTTAATCATTAAATCACAATCATGCATTGCGTTATTAGCTTCGTAAGTTCCATGCATTCCTAACATTCCCAAGAATTGTGGATCGTCACCAGGATATGCACCCAGTCCTTGAAGAGTTGATGTAATTGGAAATCCAGTAAGTGAAACTAATTCTCTTAAATACTTACTTGCTTCAGGACCTGAATTGATAACACCGCCTCCAGTATAAAAAATAGGTTTAGATGATTTTTTGATAAGATCTATAAATTTATCAAGTTCAGCATTAGAAATTTTGTTTGTTGTTTTTCCATTAAGTTTTTTCTTAAAAGCATTTTTTATAAATTTATAATTACCTTTTTTAAATTGTATATCTTTTGGTATATCTACGAGCACTGGTCCCGGTCTGCCAGTAGTAGCGACTTCAAAAGCTAAATGCAAAACTCTAGACAGATCATTAACATCTTTTACTAACCAATTATGTTTTGTGCACGGTCTTGTGATACCTGTTGTATCACATTCTTGAAATGCATCTGTTCCTATTAAATGTGTAGGCACTTGTCCAGAAATACAAACGAGTGGGACGGAGTCCATATAGGCATCCGTTAAAGCGGTAACAGCATTAGTTGCTCCTGGGCCTGAGGTAACAAGTAACACACCTGGTTTCCCGCTTGATCTAGCATAACCTTCTGCTGCGTGTCCTGCACCTTGTTCGTGTCTAGCTAAAATATGTTTTATTGATTTATGATTTTTTAATTCATCATAAATTGGAAGAACAGCACCACCAGGATAACCAAAGATATATTCTACCTTTTGATCTTCTAACGCTTTGAAAACTATTTCTGCTCCACTAATTAATTTAGGCATAGTTACAATCTAGCCTAGAAATGCTTCTCGTCAAGTTTTAGCTAACAACTTTTAAAGTTTTTTTTAAAAGAACACCAGAATCTTTAGAATAAAGCTTGTTCCAGTTCTTCATATGGCCTCTGGCCCAAGTGTTTTGTCTCTTGGCGTATTGCCTTGTTTTGATATTAATAAGTTCTTTACATTGATGCAATGATATTGATCCTTTTAGATAGGCTTTAATTTCTTGAATGCCAATCAACTTATTGGCCGAGAAATCTTTATTTAGCCTCAGTAGATTAAATTTTTTTACTTCTTTTATACAATTATTTTCAAACATGCTTTCAGTTCTTAAAGATATTCTTTTTAATAAGTCTTCTCGTGGAATATCAAGAAATATTTTTTTTAATTCAAAATGTAAAAAATCTGACTTAGTATTATCAATCCAATCAAATAGGGATTTTTTTGTTTTTAAAACTACTTCATAAGCTCTTTGTATTCTTTGAGAGTCTGTTGGTAATAACTTGCTTTTAACTTTTGGATCAATTTCTAAAAGTTTTTTGTAAAATCTCTTATGACCTATAGTTTGAAATAGTTTTCTAACATATCTTCTTGTTTTATTGTCAATGGTCGGGATTTTACTTATTC
>JAOOLP010000003.1 GCA_028408795.1 Candidatus Pelagibacter sp. | reverse complement strand
TAAAAGCCAAAAAGAAATATTATTCATTCGCGGAAAAGCCATATCCGGAGCACCTATCATTATAGGCACAAACCAATTTCCAAAACCTCCGATCATAGCTGGCATAACCATAAAGAAGATCATAATTAAACCATGACCAGTTACTAATACGTTATATAAGTGATAATCCCCTCCAAGAATTCCATCTCCAGGATGCATCAACTCCATCCTCATTACTACTGAAAATAATGAACCGATAATACCTGCTATAATTGCAAATATAAGATACATAGTCCCAATATCTTTGTGGTTAGTAGAATACGCCCATCTTTTCCAACCTGTTGGGTTTTGATGATTATCGTGAGTAGCTGTTTGTCCGTACATTAGTTTATTCCTTTAATAGTTTTAGCAATTTTAATATTATTTTTTAAATCTTCCTTTGCAAATTCAATTTTAGCTTTTTTTAACCACTCTTTATATTCATCTTCTGTTACCACATTTACTGTTATTGGCATAAAAGCATGCTTAATACCACAAAGCTCTGAACATTGTCCGTAAAAAGTTCCTGTTCTTTCAGCTTTAAACCATGTTTCATTGATTCTTCCTGGTACAGCGTCTCTTTTAACTCCAAAAGATGGAAGAGCCCATGCATGCAAAACATCATTTGCCGTAATCATCACCTTAATAACTTTATTGACTGGTACTACAACTTCATTATCTACAGTAAGTAATCTAGGTTGATTTTCTTTTAAATCCTTATCGTCGATCATGTAGGAATCAAAAATAATATTTTCATCAGGGTATTCATATCCCCAATACCATTGGTAACCAATTGCTTTAATTGTAACGTCAGCTTTTGGAATTGTATCTTGAGAATATAAAACTTTAAATGAAGGAACGGCCATTACGATTAAAATTAAACAAGGTATTAAAGTCCATAAAACTTCTATCATCGTATTATGGCTTGTTGTTGAAGCTACCTTGTTTTTTGATGCCCTATATCTAACGCAGGTATATAAAAGTAAAAACAATACAAAAGCTGTTATACCTGTAATGATAGGTAAAAGCATATAATCGTGAAACCAAACTATATCAGACATACTTTTTGATGCTGATTTTTGAAATCCAAGCTGCCAGTCTTTTGGTTCGTTGGCCAAAAGGGAGTTTGACATTAAAAATGTTATGGCGATGATTTTTTTAATCATAAGTTTTTATACAGTTTTTAGATGATTTAACAATTTCAATTAATGCGACAATTAATGAAAGTTATTGATAAAATTAACTAAGGAAATAGCGCTTATTACGGCTGTATCTGATCTTAGAATGTTTCTGGATAACATAAAAGGTTTCATGCCTGGGTTTGCGAGAATAGTCTCTCGTTCAGAAGCTGTAAAATCACCTTCAGGGCCAACTAAAATACATATAGACTTTTTATCTTTTAGGTCTTCAAATTTCAAATTTTCTTTTGAATTAATATCGGCGAATAAAAGTTTAATATTGGAATCCAAGTTTTTCAAAAAATCTTTTAATTTTGTAACGTTTGCAATTTCAGGAGGAGAAAGTTGATTGGATTGCTCAGTAGCTTCTATGACTATTTTTTTTGCTCTATTATAATTTAGTTCTTTAATTTCTGTTCTATCTGAAACAATTGGAATTATTTTGCTTATTCCAAGTTCAGTAGCTTTTTGAAAAATAGTCTCCATGGGACTTTTTTTTACCAAACAGATTGCTAGTTGAATTTCATTGGAATTTGATGGTTGTTTAATTTTTTTTAAAAATTTTACTTCTACTCTCTCCTTGTCTAAAAAAATTACTTCACTTTCCCATTCTCCATTCTTATTAAAGAAATTTAAGTTCGATCCTCTTTTAAGTCGCATGACATTAACAACATAATGAGTTTGTTCTTTAGTCAATAAACTTGTTGTATTTTCCACTATACTGTTTGGGTGATATAATCTAATATTCATTAATTAAATATAGTATAATTAAAAAAGATATAAAGGAGCATTAATGAAAAAAGGTATAAGAGCTGGAAAAACTCCAATTGGTATTGATGTCTTGGAAGGAAAATCTTATTTTTGGTGCACTTGTGGTAAAAGCTCTAAACAACCTTTTTGTGATGGTTCCCATAAAGGAACTGATTTTGTCCCTTTAAAATATTTAGCCGATCAATCGAAAAAAGTTTTTTTTTGTTCTTGTAAGCAAACAAATGATCCTCCTCTTTGCGATGGTTCTCATAACATTTAAAAAATGAATACAAAAGCCGTAGTATTTGATGCCTATGGAACTCTGTTTGATGTTAATTCAGCTGCAGAAAAATGTAAAAGAAAAATTGGAAGTGAATGGGAAACTTTTGCAAATTTTTGGAGAACCACCCAGCTTGAATACACTTGGTTAAGAAGCTTAATGAAAAGACATAAAGATTTTTGGCAAATTACGGAAGATAGTTTAGAAAAATCTATGAAAGTTTTTAAAATAGATAAAAGTATGAAAAAAGAATTATTAGATCTTTACAAAAAATTATCTACTTATACAGAAGTAAAAGAAGTTTTAGAAAAATTAAAAAGAAAAAAATTAAAATTATCAATACTGTCTAATGGAACCCCTGCTCTTTTAAATCAATTAGTTACGACTAATAACCTAAATAATTTGTTTGATGATCTTTTTTCAATTGAAGAAGTTAAAATTTATAAACCTGACTCAAAAGTTTATGAACTACCTGTAAAAAAATATAGCATTAAACCAAATGAAATAACTTTTTTAAGTGCAAACACATGGGATGTTTCTGGTGGTGGTAACTTTGGTTATAACTCTATTTGGGTTAATAGAAATAAATCACAATTTGATATCCTTGATTATCAACCAAAAAATGAAATCGGCAATTTATCACAGCTACTTGATATAGTTTAAACTTTCATTATAGTCACCTGAATGTCTCTTATTGAAGTAAAAAAAATAGTAAAAGCTTTAAACGCCTCAGATGGTGCTGGTGTTAAATTGAAAAGAAGTATTGGCACACCCGAAGCTGACTATATTGATCCATTTTTGATGCTTGATGAGTTTGGTTCTGAAAATAAAGAGGACTATATAGCCGGATTTCCTCCGCATCCTCATAGAGGAATTGAAACGGTAACATATATGTTAAACGGTCAATTTGAACACCAGGACAGTACTGGTGCAAAAGGAGTCATGGGTTCAGGAGATGTGCAGTGGATGAAAACAGGTAGAGGTATTATTCACTCAGAAATGCCTGCAATGAAAGAAGGAAAATTGTTAGGTTTTCAACTTTGGATAAACATGCCAGCAAAAATGAAAATGAATAAACCTGAGTACCTCTATATAAAAGGAAAAGATCTTGGAGAACATAAAGATAATGAAAAAATAGTAAAAGTAATTGCAGGTGAATTCGATAAGGCGAAAGGCCCTGAAAAAAAACATAATGTCGAACCAATATATTTACATATAATTTTAAATGAAGGAAAAGAATTTAATTATAACGTGCCAGTTGGCCATAATTCTTTTATTTATTTGCTGAAAGGTGAATTAAAAATTGGAGAAAAAAAACACGATAGGATAACTGACTCAAATTTGATTCTTCTTGAACGTGGGAGCAAACTTAATGTTAAAGCAATTAAAAAATCTGAATTTCTATTTATAGCAGGTAAGCCAATAGGCGAACCAATTGCCAGAGGTGGTCCGTTTGTTATGAATACAAAAGCAGAAATACTTGAAGCAATAAAAGACTATAATAACGGAACATTTGCTAAATATTAAAAGTTCAAGTACGTTCCAAAAATGTCTAAATCAATTATAATAAAGAAAAATGGCGGACCTGAAGTTTTAGAGCTTCAAAATGTAAATGTTGGATCTCCTGGACCTGATGAAATAAAAGTCACAAATATTGCAATAGGATTAAATTATATAGATACTTATCATAGATCAGGTCTCTATCCTATTCAACTACCCAGCGGTATTGGATTAGAGGCTGCTGGAAAAGTAGATGAGATTGGCTCTAACGTAAAAGATTTTAATAAAGGAGATAATATCGCTTATGCTTCAACTCCACTTGGAGCATATTCTCAAGAAAGAATTATTCCAGCAAGAATAGCTGTGAAGATACCTGAGGGCATTTCTCATGAAATTGCCGCCACCTTAATGACTAAAGGTTTAACTACTAATTATCTTCTTACTAAAACATATTTGCTAAAAGCTGGTGAAACAGTTTTGTTCCATGCTGCGGCTGGCGGAGTCGGTCAAATATTTGCGCAATGGGCTAATAGTATTGGAGCAAAAGTAATTGGAACAGTTGGAACTGATGAAAAAATTAAAGTAGCAAATGATAACGGATATAGTCACGTTATAAATTATACAAAAAATGATTTTGTAAAAGAGGTAATGAAGATAACTAATAATGAGGGTGTACCTGCCGTTTTTGACGGTGTAGGAAAAAAAACTTTTAGAGGGTCTTTAGCTTGCCTTAAAACAAGAGGAATGATGATTAGTTTCGGTAATGCATCAGGACCGCTAGAACCTGTAAATGTTCCAAAAGAAATTCAACCAAAAGGCTTATATCTTACGAGACCTTCTATTGCTCAATACTTTACTAATAGAAAAGATCTTCAAGCTGGTGCTGATGAAATATTTGAGAAAGTAAAATTTGGAAAAATTAAAATAAGAATTTCAAAAAAATACAAACTTTCCGAGGCTAATCAGGCGCATGAAGATTTAGAAAATAGAAAGTTAATGGGTCCTGCAGTTTTAATTCCTTAATGAAAGAAAAAATTGTGTCACCATGTATTAGTATTTGTAAAACAGATCCTGTATCAGGATATTGCTATGGCTGTGCAAGATCTGATGAGGAAAAAAGGTTATGGAAAGATGAGAATACTTCAAATGAATGGAAATCAAAAAATCTCGAAATAATAATCTCTAGAATGAAAGGGTGGCAACTAGAAACATTCAAAGAGTCTTATCAACACAAAGTTAATAAGGGGATTTCTTTATTTAAAAAAAAACAATTGGAAAAAAACTAATTATAAATCCTTTTTCATTGAGTCCATGTCGCTTAAATGAAATTTTAAAGCTTGATTTGATAATCTTATTTCTTGTAAAAATAAAAAAATTGAAATTATCATACAAATACAACATGCAGCAAAATTAATTCTAGCAATTTGAACAGTATTTAAATACAGCATTAATACTGTAGACATATTAAAAAGAAAACCAAACGCTGCAAAACCCATTACATATTTTAATAAATTTGTTCTTTTGTTTAAGACGTGTAATTGATTTTCCCATTCAGGAGGAACCTTTTTTTCAAACGTATATTGGTCATGTATTTTTCTAATTAATGCGCTTAAAGTGTGGAATCTATTGCTATACATTGTCATCATCAAGGGAATTGCTGGAAACATCAAAGCTGCAACTGTATAATCTACATCCATATCGAATCAAATTGATTATGTAGATAGTGTTTGATATTTACAAGCCATATTTTCATGAAACAACTTAAAATATTTATTGATTTAACAAGACTTAATAAGCCAATCGGCTTTATGCTTTTGTTTTGGCCATGTTCTTGGGGTTTAGCGTACGCATTTAATTTCAGTAAAGATGTAAATATTTTTTTTTATTATTTAGCCCTATTTTTTTTAGGATCAGTTTTGATGCGAAGCGCTGGTTGTATAATCAATGACATTGTTGATAGAAATTTTGATAAAAGAGTTAAAAGAACAAAAAATAGGCCTATCGCTTCTGGAAAAATTTCTATAGAAAAGTCTTTTATTTATTCAATTATTCTATGTTTACTTGCTTTTATTATTCTAATTCAGTTTAACTTATTTACAATTTTTTTAGGATTGAGTTCTATGTTTTTAGCTTTTTCTTATCCTTATATGAAAAGAATAACTTACTGGCCTCAACTTTTTTTAGGTTTAACATTTAATTGGGGAATTATAATGGCTTGGGTTGCAGTAAATAATACCATTTCAACAGAGATTATACTTCTTTACACATCAGCCATATTTTGGACATTGGGCTATGACAGTATTTATGGAGTGCAAGATATGGCAGATGATGAGATTATTGGATTAAAATCAACTGCAATAAAATTTAAAAAGAATATAAAATTATTTGTAAGCATGAATTATTTTTTGACCTCTTCTTTTTTACTTTATTTATTTAGAAATGAAATTGATCTAAATCTTTTTTCAATATTTTTTATTCTTTTTTGTCTAAGTTTGATATATCAAATAAAAATATTTAATTCTCGAAGACCTGAGACCTGTCTAAGAGCTTTTAAATTTAATAATCTATCTGGTTTCATTTTATTTCTAGGAATTTTATCTATCTAAAATTATAATGGATTTTAAAGAACTTATATCAATCTTAAAAAGGCTTTACCGAGAATACATCAAAAGATATTTAAAATATATTTTTTTTGCGGCTGGTCTCTCTGTTATAGTTGCAGCTAACTCCTCGGCAATTGCTTGGTTATTAGATCCTGCAGTAAAGAAAATCTTTATTGAAAAAGACAGAACGCTTGCTTGGTTAATACCTCTAGCTATAATATTTACATTCACTACCAAAGGAGTGAGCCTTTATCTTGCTAGAATAAATATTATTAAAGTTTCAAATTTAATCTCAGGTGAAATACAAAAAAAAATTTCTGATAACATGTTAACAGCAGATATTAAAACCATAGACGCTAGACACTCAGGACAATTTGTTGCCAATATTTTATTCGATGCACAACAAATACAGTCTTTAGTAGGAGTAGGAGTGCTTAATATTATGAAAGATACTTTAACTGTTTTAGGATTAGTGGGTTTAATGTTTTATCAAAATTGGAAATTGGCAATATTTGCAATTTTAATGATACCTCTTGCTGCATTTCTTGCAAAAAGTTTGGGAAGAAGAGTTGCAAAAATCGTAACCCAAGCTGGGGAAATTGCAGGTAATTTGACATCTTTTTTATCAGAAATAATAAAAGGCTCAAAAATGATAAGAATTTATCAAAAGGAAAAAGAAGAGGGCAATAAAGCAAATAAGATAATTGATAATCTGGTGGATAAACAAATTAAACACAATATTGTCATTGTAAGAGCAACTCCAATTATGGAGACGTTAACGGGTTTCATGATTGCAGGGTTTATATTCTTTTCTGGAAAATTAATTTCCTCTGGAGAGCTTGAGGTTAACCAGTTTTTTTCTTTTCTTGCTGCAATGATGTTAGCTTATCAGCCAATTAGGTCTCTTGCAACTTTGAACATGATATTCTACCAAGGTGCTGCAGCGTTCAAAAGAATATCAAAAGTTATTGATAAAAATATTGAAATAAAAAATAACAGTTCTTTGCCAGAGTTAAACCTAAAAAATTGCAATATAAATTTTAATAACGTCAGTTTTAAATATGAAACTACTAATGATAGAGCATTAAAAAATTTAAGTCTCGATATCAAAGGCAATGCCATGTCAGCTTTGGTTGGCACTAGTGGAGCTGGTAAAAGTACTATTATAAATTTAATACCAAGATTTTATGATGTTCAAGAAGGTAGTATAGAAATCGATGGACAGAAAATAAATTCTATAACACTAAATTCATTGAGAAAAAATATCTCTTTAGTAAGCCAAGATGTTATACTATTTGATGACACAATAAGAAATAACGTTGCCTACGCCAATTTAAATGCTTCAGACGATGAAATTAAAAACGCTTGTGTCTCTGCTGCAGCTGAGGAATTCATAAATAAAACACCTAAAAAATATGATACAATTGTAGGTGAAAATGGCGTCAGACTTTCAGGCGGTCAAAAACAAAGAATATCTATTGCTAGAGCAATCTTAAAAAAATCACCAATTATATTATTAGATGAAGCTACATCGTCTTTAGATACTGGTTCAGAGGAAATTGTACAAAATGCAATAAAAAATTTAACTAAAAACAAAACAACCATTGTAATAGCTCATAGACTTTCAACGATACATAACGCAGATAAGATATTCGTTTTGCAAAACGGGGTTTTAATAGATTCTGGTAAGCATGATCATCTAATTAATAATTGTCAAGAATACAAAACTCTTTACGAGAAACAGCTAAAATAAAATTCATGCTAAGAATTTATAAAACGCTAACTCTTTTTTTTTACCCACTTCTTATTTTTATAATTTACCTAAGAAAGCTTTTTAAAAAGGAAAACGGTGAAAGTTTTAGAGGAAAATTATTTCCATCTAAGTTTTTGATTAATAAAGATGAAACAAAATATCTGATATGGTTTCACGCAGCTAGTATTGGAGAAGCCCAGAGTATAATTCCACTAATTAAAAAAATTTTAAACGAAGAAGATAACATTGAAATTCTGATGACAACCATAACTCAATCTTCTGCGATGTTAATTAGACAAAATTTTGAAAAATATGAAAATGTTAAACATAGATACTTGCCCTTGGACATAAATTTTTTAATAAATAAATTTCTAGATGGGTGGAAGCCAGAATTAGTTTTATTTGTTGACTCTGAAATATGGCCAAATTTTTTATTAGAAATAAAAAAAAGAGATATCCCTTTAATATTATTAAATGGAAGAATTACTAAAAGATCATTTTTAAAATGGTCTAAAGTTTCAAAACTCGCTGAAGAAATTTTTAACAAATTTGATTTATGCTTAGTTTCCAATTTTGAAACAAAAAAATACCTCGAGGTATTTAAAGTAAAGAATATAAAATTTTTAGGTAATTTAAAATTTTCGAACAGCAATAAATCATACGAAAACCAAGAAAAGTTACCTCAAGGTAAAAAAATTTGGTGTGCTATGAGCACTCATGGTGGTGAAGATATGGTAATTATTGAGACTCATATTAAACTTAAAAATAACAATAAAAATTTAATATCAATAATAATTCCAAGACATATAAATAGAGTTAAAGAGATAGAGTCTTTGTGTAGAAAAAAAAATTTAACTTTTCAGACATTAAGCAATAAAGATAAAATAAATTTTGAAAAAGAAATAATCATAATAAATTCCTATGGTAAAGCTTCTAACTATCTTAGTTTGTGTAAAAGTGTTTTTATTGGCAAATCATTAATTAAAAAACTTCAGCATGTAGGAGGACAAAATCCTATCGAAGCAGCAAAATTAGGGTGTAAAATTTATCATGGCCCGTATGTATATAATTTTCAAGAAATTTATGATTTGTTAAGCAAATATAAAATAGCTGAACAGGTAGCAGATAGTGACGAATTATCAAAAAAAATAAACTTTGATTTGAATAATCTAGATTTCATAAAAAATGAAAATGCATTAAAAGATATTAACGAATTTGGAAATAACGTTTTAAAAACTACATTCAATGAAGTTATAAAATTTAAAGGTCAATGAAATTACTTAAACCAAATTTCTGGGCTAAAAAGATAAGTTTTTTCTCTATTTTATTGTGGCCTTTGTCCATAATTTATCAATTTATTAGTTATGTTAAAATTCTCATAATAAAAGAGAGAATTTTTAAAATACCTGTAATTTGCGTTGGAAATATATACTTAGGTGGAACTGGTAAAACCCCGCTAACTTTATTTCTAGCAAGAGTCTTCGAAGATCAAGGAAAAAAAACTTCAATAATCAAAAAATTTTATCCAGAACATTTTGATGAACATCTTATGATTAAAAATTACACTAATAACTTATTTCTAAACAAAGATAGACAAGCAGCTTTACAAAGTGTTGAAAAAAATAATTTTGATTTAGCTATTTTAGATGATGGTTTTCAAGATTGGTCTATAAAGAAAAATTTTAATATCTTATGTTTTAACTCTAATCAATTAATAGGTAATGGTTTCACTTTTCCTTCTGGGCCTTTAAGAGAGAGATTGAGTGCAATACGAAGAGCAGATGTTGTGATGATCAATGGTAGTAAAAATGATTTTTTTGAAAGAAAAATAAGCAATATTTCGAAAAATGTCGAAATTTTTTATTCAAAATACGAACCAATAAACATTAAAGAATTTCAAAATAAAAAAATTTTTGCATTTGCAGGGATAGGAAGTCCAGATAATTTTTTTAAAATGCTTTTAGAAAATAATATTGATTTGCAAAAAAAAGTAGCTTTTCCTGACCATTACGAATTAAGTAAATATGAAATAGAAAAAATTATTAAGGAGGCTTCAGAAAAGAAATTGGTAATACTGACGTCAGAAAAAGATTTTTATCGTTTAAAGAAATATAATTTCAAAGAAATAAGATATATAAAAATAAGGTTAAAAATTATTAATGAAAAAAGATTTTTGGAAAAGATTAACAATTCTATATGATAAAAAAAATTAAATATCTAATTGAAGCGATTTTTATTTATACTTTTTTTGGTATTGCAAAATTAATTGGTTTAAGATTAAGTCGAAATTTATTTTCTTTTATATTTAAAGTTATTGGACCTGCTATAAGGTCAAATAAAGTAAGTTTTAAAAATTTAGAAATATTTTCTAAAGGTATTTCAAATTTTAAAAAAAAAGAAATTATCAACAGTATGTGGAGTAACTATGGAATGACATTTATAGAATACTTGTTCTTGAAAAAATTCCGAAATGAAAATTCTCATATAAAAATCTTAGGATTAAACATATTAGAAAAAGTAATAAGTGATAATAAACCTGTTATTTTTATTTCTGGACATTTTGCAAATTTTGAATTGATGTCAATGGAACTAACAAAAAGAAACGTTAAACTGGCAACAATCTACCGGCCATTAAATAATTTTTTTTTAAATCCATTAATGGAAAATTTGAGAAAAAAATATGTTTGTAAAAACCAAATAAAAAAAGGAATTAATGGAGTAAAAAACACAATTGAATTTATTAAAAGTGGACATAATATTGCATTAATGATTGATCAAAGGGTAAGTGAGGGTGAAAAAATAAAATTTTTTGATAAAGAGGCGCTAACGACAACTTTACCTGCGCAATTAATATTAAAGTATAATTTAAAAGTTATTCCAATTTTCATTGAAAGGAATAAATCTAATAAATTTACAATGGAAATTCTTAAACCAATCGAGTTTTCAAAAGATAAAAACAAATTTTTTATTACAAATGAATTGAATAAAGTTTTAGAAAATATGATTGTTAAAAATCCGAATCAGTGGATATGGACTCACAACAGGTGGAAATAAATTTATTTTTTTAATTTTAACAAACTTTTTTTAACTTCTATAGGTGAAAAATAAGCTTCCTGTAAATCAACATTCCAATAACTTAAATTTTCTAAAGAAATTTGTTTTCCAGAGATAGCACAAACTACAAAATCTCCCTCTTCAATAATATCAAAGGAGTTATTTTTATATTTCAGTTTGGCTTTTTTTTTGTTCATTTATAAAATAAACATATAGTATATTTTTTCTTATGAATATTGCATTATTAGGTAGTGGTGGAAGGGAGCACTCTTTGTGTCAAAAAATCTACGATTCTAAGTTATCTAGGAATATTATTTGCATTCCTGGTAACGCAGGAACTTCCAAAATTGCTAAAAATATTAACATTGATATGCTTGATTTTAAAAAACTCTTCAAAGTTATCAAATTTTACAAAATAAGTTTAGTTATCGTTGGGCCGGAAGAACCATTAGTAAAGGGTGTTGTAGATTTTCTTATTAAAAAAAAGATTAAAGTTTTTGGACCAAATAAATATGCGGCAAAACTTGAAGGCTCTAAAGCTTTTATGAAATCATTATGTAAAGCAAATAACATTCCTACAGCCGAATTTAAAATATGTCGAAATAAGAATGACGTAAATAATTTTCTAAAAAAAAATATATTTCCACTAGTAGTTAAAGCAGACGGTTTGGCTGCTGGAAAAGGAGTAACAATCTGTAAAAATAAAAAACAAGTATTAAAAGTTTCTAATGAAATTTTTGATGGTAAATTTAAATCATCGAAAAAATTAGTTCTAGAAGAATTTTTAGAGGGAGAAGAGGCTAGTTATTTTCTGCTAGTTGATAAAAAAAGTTTTAAATTTTTTGGATCTGCTCAAGACCATAAAAGAGTTGGTGAAAAAGATATTGGACCCAACACTGGTGGAATGGGTGCTTATTCACCAGCACAAATAATTACTAAAGAATTAGAAAAGAAAATCATCACAAAAATAGTTTCTCCAACTTTAAAAGCTTTAAAAAAAAAGAAGAAACATTACACTGGATTTTTATATGTAGGTTTAATGATTAAAAACAATGAACCTTTTTTAATTGAATATAATGTTAGAATGGGAGATCCAGAATGTCAGGTAATATTGCCTAGGCTAAATACAGATTTAGTTAGAATTATTTCTTTTGCAGTAACTAACAGGTTAAACGCTATTAACATAAAATGGAAAAAAGTTAAATGTATGACAATAGTTTTATGTTCGAAAGGTTATCCAGGAAAGTATAAAAAATTTATTAAAATAAAAAATTTAATGAATATAAAACTTAAAAAAACTTCTTTTATTTACCACGCTGGTACTAAGTACATTAATGAAGATATTTTTTCTAATGGAGGAAGAGTTTTGAACATTACAACTGTTGGAAAAACCTTTTTTAAAATTAGAAGTAATATTATTAAAATTATTAAAAGAATTAATTGGCAAGGTGGTTTTTTTAGAAAAGATATAGGATGGAGAGTAATTCAAAATAAATGAGGATAATCAGTGGTATCTTTAAAGGAAAATCTATTTCTTTTTTAAAATCAAAAATTACAAGACCTTTAAAAGACTCTGTAAAAGAAAATATATTTAATATCATTAATCATTCAAATCTTTTGAAAATTAAGCTTGATGATGCAAATATTTTAGATCTCTATTCTGGAACTGGATCTTTTGGAATTGAGTGTATTTCTCGTGGCGCTAGAGGAGTAACATTTGTCGAGAAAGATAATTATGCGATTGAAATTTTAAATAAAAACTTAATTACGCTTTCAATTAAAGAAAAAACTTTAATTATAAAAGATAGAATTGAAAATTACTTAAATACAAAAAAAAAAGAAAAATTTGATATAATATTCCTAGACCCTCCTTTTGCGGAAAATGAATTTATCAATGAAGTTAAGCTCATAAAAAAAAATAAGGTTTATTCCAAAAATCATTTAATAATTATTCATAGGGAAAGTAAAAGCCAAGATGATTTAAGTGGAATTTTAAAACCTCTAATCGTTAAAAGATACAGTCGATCTAAAATAATTTTTGGGAAATTTTAATTTAGTTCTTTTTTTGTAGCTTTTTTCACCTTTTCTACTGCTGGTTGGTCAAAAGGATTTATATTAATAAGTTTTCCAATCATAGCAGTTTCAATAATGAAATATGAGAATAATTCTCCTATAGTTTGTTCATTAAAATGGCCAATTTTAAATTCCCTAAAAGCTATTTTTTTCTTTTTCAAACTTTGCATAAAGGCTTTTTTTTGTGCATTTTTAATTTGATTTAGGCTCAGATTATTTAAATATTTAAATTTTTCACCTAGGTTTTTCGTAAAAATCTTATATTTAAAATCTTGACTGCTACTTAATATATAAAACAATTTATCTCTTGGACCATCCAAGTAAAGTTGAAGCAAACTATGGTGATCTTTTGGAGCCGGAGAAATTATTGGCAGCAATCCTCTCCCTTTTTTACCTAAACTTTCAGCAATAAGTTGTTGGTACCAATAAAGAAATTTTTCAAGTTTAGGTTCATAATTAAATAGTATTAAACTTTTTATCTTTTTTCTTAAAATTATATTTGCTAATTTAATTGTACTATCTTTTAAAAATGACTTATTTTTTTTATTTTTAAGATGTACTAATAAATTCTTTCTTAAGTTACTAATTTGTAGACCCATTAAATATGTTGGTAATATTCCAACCTCCGATAACACAGAATATCTGCCACTTACGTAACTTCTATGTTCTATAAAGTAAAATTTCATTTTTTTTGATAAGGAGTGTAAATATCCATTATTTTTTTCAGTAACTACAATTAAATTTTTTGAATTTTTTTTTAAAATTTTTAAAGCTACCAGGTTTGATAGTGTCTCTAAAGTTTCCCCTGATTTAGAAATTACTATAAATAAAGTCTTATTAAACTTATGACTTTTTCTGAAAATATCTAATTTTTCTTCATCTAAATTATCAAAAAAATGAAAATTTTTTCTGATTTTTGACTTTAAAAATTCATAAATTGCCTCAGATCCAAGAATCGATCCACCCATTCCTATTAAAACAAATCTCTTATATCTTTTAAATTTTTTTAAATCTTTAATTTGAAAGTTTATTTTAAATTTTCTGGTTAATGTATGGAAAACATCATTTTCATTATCTTGATATTTATTTATATTTGATAAAAGCTTATTATATTTAATTTGTAAATTTTTATTTAACTTCAAATTAAGGTGGTCTTTTTGTATAAAATTTTTATAAATTATTTTTTTATTTTTCACTTACCAATTTTATTTAAGATAGATTGTTCTACAGATGTTGAGTTTGATTTTGATGTATCTGACTGATTAGGAATCTTTAAAATTTTATTAATATTATCGTTTGTGTCTACTTTTCCTTTTAATGTCCCTGGCGTTGGTAAAGTATCATAATCTGGAGGTAGAACTAAAGGTTGTCTCTTTTTTACCAGAAATTCGTCTGTTGTTTTTATTTTTTCATTTCTTAGAACTTTACCTGCATCTGACATTGCACCACACGAATGCAAAAAAAACACTATAAAAAAATATAACAATGATCTATTAATTTTTTGCATCTTTCAAAATCAAATCTTTGGTTATAAAAGCCAAAATTCCAACAGTTATGAATATATCTGCGATATTAAATGTAAACCAGTGAAAATTTTTGAAATGAATGTCTATAAAATCTGGAACAGCATAATAAGTAAGTCTGTCATAGACATTTCCTAATGCACCTCCCAAAATTAAAGAAAATAATAATTTATCTATCATTTTAGATTTTAAGATCAAATAAATCAAACACATTATTACAACACATATTATTCCTGTAATTAAATTATAAATTAAATTTGAGTCCGAGCTAAATAGGCCAAAACCTATACCAGTGTTCCAAACTAAATCTAAATTAATAAAATTATTAATGAATAAAGAGTTCTTGTCTATTAAAAGTTCAATTATTTTAATTTTACTTAATCTATCAAAACTAAATATAATTGTAATAACTAACAAGCAAATTAGATTTTTTATATTTAAATGCTCTAAAAATTTTTTGTTTTTATCCATATTAGATATTAGATTTGACCATAGTTTCACATCTTTCACATTTGTTGTCTAAAATTTTCCAGCAGCGAGGACACTTAGTACCTTTAGTTTTAAAAACTTCAATTTTAAATTCTTTATCTTTTCCTTTTATTTTTTTAGCCTTTGATGTAATAAAATATTCAGCTAAGTCTAGACCGTCTAAAAGATTAAAATTTTTCTCATCTACAGTTATTTTAATTTCAGCTTCTAAACTAGAGCCTATTTCTTTATTAGATCTTTTTTCCTCGATGGCAATATTTGCCACTTGTTTGATCTTAAATAATTTTTTCCATTTTTCATCTAAATCTTTATTTTTCCAATTTTTTGGTATTTCTAAAAATGTATGCTCATGAATGCTTTTATTGTCCTTGCTTACAAGACTATAAATTTCGTCTGTTGTAAAAACAAATATAGGTGCAAACCATTTTAGCAAACATTCAAGAATTATATTTAAAACTATTACACAATCTTTTCTTTTTTTTGATTCTAAACTATCACAATACAAAACATCTTTTCTTATATCAAAATAAAAAGAGGAAAGATCTAAAGTACAGAAATTTAACAATTCTTTGTAAAGTTTATGGAAATTATAATTTTCCAAATTATCTTTTATAGAATTATCTAATAAAAATAATTTGTGTAAAATATATTGTTCTAACTCGTTAAAATTTTTCAAATTAAGAGACTCTATATTTTGCTTCTGAAAATTGTCTTTTATATTTCCTAAAATAAATCTAAATGTGTTTCTAATTTTTCTATATGACTCAGCATGTTGAGAAAGTATGGTCTTATCTATTCTTAAATCCTCTGCGTAATCAGATGAAGCAACCCAAGCTCTTAAAATATCTGCTCCATAATTTTTCAAAATTTCATCTGGAGAAATAACATTTCCCGAAGATTTAGACATCTTTAAACCTTTTCCATCAACAACAAATCCGTGGGATAAAATATTTTCAAAAGGCGCCCTGCCTCTAGTTCCACATGACTCTAGTAATGAAGAGTGAAACCAACCTCTGTGTTGATCAGAACCTTCTAAATACATATCTGCAGGCCATTTTAAATCCTTTCTTTTTTCTAAAACAAAACTATGAGTAGAACCACTATCAAACCATACCTCAACTATATCATTAAGTTTTTCAAAATTTTTCGCATCATAATTATTTCCTAAAAATTTTTTTGCATCGTCAGTGAACCAACAATCAGAACCCTCTTTCTCATAGATTTCAGCTATTCTATCAATTATTTTTTGGTCTCTTAATGGTTTTTTTGTTTTTTTATCAATGAATATAGGTAAAGGTACTCCCCAGACTCGTTGTCTTGAAACGCACCAGTCAGGTCTTCCTTCAATCATAGATAATAGTCTATCTTTTCCTTTCTCTGGAAAAAATTTAGTATTGTTAATTGCCTTTATTGCTTTTTCTCTTAATGAATTTTTTTCCATCGAGATAAACCATTGTGGAGTAGCTCTATAAATCAAAGGTGCTTTAGACCTCCACGAATGAGGATAGCTATGGTTTAGTTTGTCATTTTTTAATAATCTTTTTTGTTCTTTTAGTTTTTCAATTACCAAAGGATCTGCCTTAAAGACGTGTGTTTTTTCAAAGTAAGGGACTTCATTTGTGTATAACCCCGCATTATCTACAGTGTACGTGGAAGTAATATTGTTTTTTAAACATAAATTAAAATCATCAGGCCCGTGACTTGGTGCGCAGTGTACTATTCCTGTTCCTTGATCTAAATCAACAAAATTTGCCTCCAACATTGGGACATCGTAATCAAACTTCATTTCTAAAAATGGATGACTACAAATTGTTCCTTTAAAATCAGACCCTTTGAAAGTTTTAATAACCTTATAACTATTTATTTCACAAGATTTTATAATTGACTCAAGTAAATTACTAGCGACAACAATTTTTTTATCATTAAAGAAATCAAGCTGATTTATCTCTACAAGTGAATATTCAATATTATTATTAAACGCTAGAGCTTTATTAGCTGGAATAGTCCAAGGTGTCGTTGTCCAGATAATAATATTAGAGTTTTCTAAAAACTTTTTATTGGTTTTTTTAACTTTAAAGGCAACAAAAATTGTATTTGAAGTGTGGTCCATATATTCTACTTCGGCATCGGCTAAAGCTGTTTTTTCAACAGTTGACCATAAAACGGGTTTAAAGCCTTGATATAAACTACCATCTAATAGAAATTTACCAAGTTCTCTTACAATTTGTGCCTCTGCTTCATAGCTCATCGTGGAATAATAATTTTCAAAATCTCCTACGACCCCTAATCTTTTGAACTCTTTAACATGAATTTGAATCCATTCTTTTGCAAATTCTCTACACTCTTGTCTGAAATCTTTAATCGGAATTTCATCTTTATTTTTTTTCTTTTTTTTGTATTGTTCTTCAATTTTCCATTCTATAGGCAAACCATGACAATCCCAGCCTGGTACATATACAGAATCTTTACCATTCATTTGATGAAAACGTGTAATCATATCCTTTAAAATTTTGTTAAGAGCAGTACCCATGTGGATGTGGCCATTAGCATATGGTGGTCCATCGTGTAGAATGAACTTTTCTTTTCCAAGTGAGTTTTTTCTAAGTTTTTGAAAAATTTTGTTTTTTTCCCATTTATCCAATATCAATGGTTCTTTTGTGGGCAAATTTGCCTTCATTGAAAAAGCAGTTTTTGGAAGTTGTAAATTTTCTTTAGTCATTTTTTTTAGATTGAACTATATCAAATTTTATTTGTTTCTTTAGTTGTTCTAGACCTTTAAACTTTTTTTCAGATCTAATAAATTTAATAAATTTTACAATTAACTCCTTATTATATAAGTTTTTATTAATTCCAAATATATTTACTTCTAAAAGTAAATTAAGACCATTAAATGTCGGTCTATAGCCAATATTCGCTATTCCTCTTTTTTTAAACTGTTTAGTTTGTACTATGACTGAATAAACACCAAGTTTAGGTATTACATAATCTCTCATCTTTAAATTGCAGGTTGGGAATCCAATAAGTCTTCCTCTTCTTTTTCCTTTAACAACTTTACCCTCAATCGACCACGTTCGACCCAAAAGTTTATTTACCTCACTAATGTTTCCTTTTTTTATTTTTTTTCTAATTATTGTTGATGAAATTATCCGTTTTGATCTGTTAAGCGGAGAAGTAATTATTGTTTTATATCCCAGTTTCTTTTCATAGTTTTTCAGTAAAGATATATTACCTTTTCTATTTTTTCCAAATCTAAAATTTTTGCTTACAAAAATAAATCTTGATTGAATTTTATCCTTAATTATCTTTTTGATAAAATATTCTGCGCTTAGCAAAGAAAATTTTTTATTGAATTTGACGATAACTAGAAAATCCAATTTTAATTTTTCTAATTGATTTTTTTTTTGACTTAGTTGGTTAATTCTGTGATTTTTTATTTTTGGATTAAAAAACATTACTGGCATTGGTTCAAATGTTATTAAACCAAATGGAAGTCTCTCTTTTTTTGATTTAATTTTTGCCTGTCTTAAAACTTTTTGATGTCCTAAATGAACGCCGTCAAAATTACCTATAGCTACTACACTATTTCTATGTTTTTTTTCTATTATTAAGTTTCTATAAATTTTCATTTTACCATTTAAGCTCTTTTTGAAAGTAGTTTGTTTTTACATTATATTTTGTCAATAGCTTTGAAAGATCTTCATTATTTCTAAATTCATTTCTATGGACTCCATTATAAATAAATAAGCTATCAATATTTAAATTATTGGCCCCTTTGATATCTGTTCTTAAATTATCTCCAATTGCTAAAACCTTTTCTCCTTTCTTGAAACACATCCCATAAATCTCTTTGTGAGGTTTTCCATAATATATCACTTCACCTCCCATGGTCTCAAATAGCTTGGCAATAGATCCAGCACAAAGTTCTTCGATCTCTCCCCTGTGAACTACAAGATCAGGATTTGTACATATCAGTTTTTTTTCAGTATAATCTTTAAGCAATGATTGATAATAATTTAAATCATTTTCTTCTTCATCGAAAAATCCTGTGCAAAGTATAAAATCACATTTTTCTAAAGATGTTTTATTTTCTTCTACTTTTTTAAATATTGAATTATCTCTAACTGGTCCAAGATGATAAAAGTTTTTTCCGAATTTATGTTGATTTACTGCTTGCATTGCTGCCTCACCTGAGGTCACTACCTTAGATAAAAACTTTTCATTCATTTTCATCTTTTTTAAAAACTCAATAACTTTAAAACTAGGTCTTGGAGCATTTGACAAAAAAACAATCTTTTTTGAATTTTTATTTAAATTTTCAATAACTTCAATTGCCTTTGGATTTAATGATATTCCGTTGTGCATCACACCCCAAAGATCTATTACATAAGTATCGTAAAAGTTAAATATTTCTGATAAATGATTTAAATTTCTCAATTTTTATAGTCTCTCTTTTAGTTGTGTTCAAAAATATAGCAAATTAGCCTTTTTTTAGTGATTTTCACCTCTTGAAATCTTTACAAAACTCACCATATCAGCCCTACATCAAAATTTATAGGAGAAATAAGTATGAAATTTAGACCCTTACACGATCGTGTGCTTATAAAAGTATTAGATAGCGAAGAAAAAACTGCTGGAGGCATAATTATTCCAGATACAGCTAAAGAAAAACCTCAAGAAGGCGAAGTAGTAGCTGTTGGTCCTGGTTCAAAAAATGAGAACGGAAAAATAACACCGATGGATGTTAAAGTTGGTGATATCGTTCTTTTTGGAAAGTGGTCAGGAACAGAGGTGAAAATAGACGGCAAAGAATATAGCATTATGAAAGAAGCTGACATAATGGGAATTTCTAAAGGAAAAAAATAACATTAAAGGAGAAATATTATGGCAAAAGTAATTAAATTTGATACCGAAGCGAGATCTCAGATGCTTAAAGGTGTAAATACACTAGCTAATGCAGTTAAAGTAACTTTAGGTCCAAAAGGACGAAATGTTGTAATGGACAAATCATACGGCGCTCCAAAAATTACTAAAGATGGAGTTTCAGTAGCAAAAGAAATAGAGCTCGATGACAAATTTGAAAATATGGGTGCTCAAATGGTTAAAGAGGTTGCTAGTAAAACAAACGATAATGCTGGAGACGGAACTACAACAGCAACAATTTTAGCTCAAGGTATAGTAAATGAGGGTTTAAAATATGTAACAGCTGGAATGAATCCTATGGATATAAAAAGAGGAATAGATAAAGCTGTGGAATTTGTAATAGATAAATTAAAAACTACATCCAAAAAGGTTAAGGCAAACGAAGAAGTTGCTCAAGTAGGAACTATTTCTGCAAATGGTGAGAAGTCTATCGGTGACATGATTTCAAAGGCAATGCAAAAAGTTGGTAATGAAGGTGTTATTACTGTAGAAGAAGCAAAAGGTGTTGAAACTGAATTAGACGTTGTTGAAGGAATGCAGTTTGATAGAGGATACCTTTCGCCTTACTTCGTTACAAATACAGAAAAAATGACAACTGAATTAGATAACCCTCTTGTTCTTTTAGTAGAAAAAAAATTAACTAATTTGCAGCCAATGGTTCCATTATTAGAGTCTGTAGTGCAGGCTAATAGACCTTTGATGATTATATCTGAAGATGTTGAAGGTGAAGCTTTAGCAACTTTAGTAGTAAATAAGTTAAGAGGTGGTTTAAAAGTTGTTGCTGTTAAAGCTCCAGGTTTTGGAGATAGACGAAAAGCAATGTTAGAAGATATTGCTATCTTAACAGGAGGACAAGTAATTTCTGAAGATATTGGTTTAAAATTAGAAAACGTTAAAATCAATGACCTTGGATCTTGCAAAAAAGTTAAGATTGATAAAGAAAATAGTACTTTAGTTGCTGGAGAAGGTAAAAAATCTGACATTGAAGCAAGATGTAATCAAATTAGATCTGAAATAAGTGAAACAACGTCAGACTACGATAAAGAGAAACTTCAAGAAAGATTAGCCAAGCTTGCTGGTGGTGTTGCGGTAATAAAAGTTGGTGGCGCTACAGAAGTAGAAGTAAAAGAAAGAAAAGATAGAGTTGAAGATGCTCTAAATGCAACTAGAGCTGCCGTTGAAGAAGGAGTGGTAATCGGTGGTGGTTGTGCATTGCTTTACGCTGCACAAGATTTAGATGGTATTAAAGTAAAAGGTGATGACCAAAAAGCTGGGGTTGAAATAGTAAAAAAAGCTCTTCAAGCTCCAATCAGGCAAATTACTGCTAATGCAGGTGTCGATGGTTCTGTAGTTGTTGGTAAACTTTTAGAAGGTAAAAAATCTTCTCAAGGTTATGATGCTCAGAACGAAGAATATGTAGATATGTTCGCTAAAGGAATTATTGATCCAACTAAAGTTGTAAGATCAGCATTACAAGACGCTGCCTCAATTGCCGGATTATTAATTACTACAGAAGCAATGATTGCGGACAAACCTGAAGAAAAAGACGCTGGTCCAGCTATGCCTCCCATGGGTGGCGGCATGGGTGGAATGGGCGGCATGGGTGGAATGGGAATGTAATTTCACTTACCCAAAGATTTTAAAAAAGGCTGCAATTTTGCAGCCTTTTTTTTTGCGATAAACAAACATGCTCTAGAGCTAAGTATCAATCCGTCTTTAAGAACTCGTAGATTATTATCAGCCAAAGTTTTTCCAGTAGAGGTGATATCAGTAATTATTTCTGAAGAACCAATAAAAGGATATGTTTCTGTAGCACCAAGACTAGGTATCAATTTGTATTGGGTAACTCCTTTTGAAATCAAAAAATCGTTGGTTAAATTCGGATATTTAGTAGCTACCCTCAATCTGGTATTTCTTTTTGATCTTATATCAAATGATATTTCTTCAAGATCAGCTATTGTCTGCACATCTATCCAATCATCTGGCACAGCAATCACTAAGTTTGCATTTCCATAATCAAGTTTTTTTTGAATATTTATTTTACTTTGTAAGTTTAAATCTGACTCTTTCAAAAGATCAAGACCAGATACACCAATATCTAGTGTTCCGTCTCCTAGTCTTTGAATTATTTCTTTAGCATGTAGAAATATAATTTTAAGGTTAGGTTTATTTTCAATAGTGCCAAAATAATTTCTTTCTTTTTCACCTTGTATAATTTTTAACCCTCTATCATTAAAAAATGATATTGATTTTTCTTTTAATCGCCCTTTACTAGGCAAGCCTATAGTAATTAAATCTTTCATATATTTTTTAAGTTTATTGCTGCTCCAACGGCAGGAATACTCTTTTTGGCTCCTAAACTTTTTAGTAAATCATCATAACGACCACCTGAAGCAATTTCTTTTGTGCCCGAAAATACTTCAAACACAATTCCTGTATAATACTCAACGTCTCTGCCAAAATTAGTAACAAAATTTATATCTTGATTAAGTTTTTTTAAATTTTGAATAGATTTAAAGTTTTTAAATATATTTATTTTAAGGTTATTTTTTTTTACAAAACTTAACAACTCATCATCTAGTTTTGAAAGTTTACAATTAATTTTTAAAAAAGCTTTAATAATTTTTACAATTTTTTTTCCATCCACAAATGATCTTGGATCTTTAATTTTTTTATCAAATCTTTTTAAAATTTCTGAGATTGACCTACCAGCAATTACTTTATTTTGATCAAATTTTTTCATTTCATAAAATCTTTTCTTATCTGCATCAAAAGTTACAGCATCAATATCTGTATTTTTTTCTAGCCTCTTCAAAAGTTCTTCAAAGTAACCTGGTCTCCAAAAGTGTCTTATTAATCTTAGTTTCCATCTCTCGGGCATTTCAAGAGCATTGACCAAGCTCTTAAATAAACCAATATCGCCTACTTTAATTTTAATTTTTTTCATTTTAATTTTTTTTGCTGAATTTAAGATTGTGCTGATCACTTTATAATCATCTTTAATAAGATTTTTTGAACCTAGAATTTCGATACCTAATTGATCATTAATAAAATTTGTACCTTTGCTTCCTGATCTTCTATAAGCTTGACCAGAGTAATAAATTTTTGAGGAAGTTTTTTTTTGTAAGAAGCTTATACATGATGCAACTGTTAAGTCTGGTCTAAGGCACATCGTTTTTCCATCTTCTCTATCAAAAGTTAGCATTGAACTTCTAAATTTTTCACCTGACCTTTCAATGATATAATTTGAGTCTAAAAGAACATCAGGTTCTGATAAAACAAAACCATTACTCTTGAAAGTTTTAATTATTACTTCAGATAATTTTTTTGATTTCATTAACTAATTCTTTTATTTCAATTGATTTTTCTTCACCTGAACTTAAATTCCTCAAAGTCGGCTTCCCTGATTTAATTTCATTCTCACCATATAAGATAACTGCTGGAGATTTTATTTTATTTGCATACTCCATTTGCTTTTTTAGTTTACTTTCTCCAGGATAAATTTCAGTGCTGACACCAGCTTCTCTTAATATTGTTTGAACATTTATGTAATCTTTCATAGAATTTTTATCGAAAACACAAATTACGACTGGTTTGGATTGTTTTACTTTAAATTCTTTTTTTTGCATTAAAGCATAAACTAAACGATCCAAACCAATTGATATCCCTGTAGCGGGCGCATCATAGTTACCAAAGTTATTTACCAGATTATCGTATCTTCCCCCACCACCTATAGAACCAAATTGAATGACTTGCCCTTTATTATTTGTTACATCAAATTTTAAATTCACTTCAAAAATTGCTCCTGTGTAATATTCTAGTCCCCGTATAACTGATGGATCGAATTCAAAATTATTAAAATTGTAATCCTTAAAAATGTTCAATATCTCAGCTAAATCTTCTGTTTCAGGTGAATTCTTCTTAAGCGTTTCTTCAATCGTTTTAATATCCTCTGGTTTTAAATTTGCACCTTTTGTGAAATCACCAGATTTATCTTTTCTTCCCTCGCCTAATAATTCTTTTACTCCATTCCAACCAAGTCTATCTATTTTATCTAGGGCTCTAAGGGTAATAAGTTTTTGCTGATTGTCATTTATATTTATTTTTTTAAATAATTCTTCAGCAATTTTTCTAGATGAAATCTTGATTATATATTCTGATTTTGCAAGACCACACTTTTCAAGAATTTCTGAAATCATGACACATAATTCAGCATCTGCTTGTAGGCTTTTTGTTCCTACAAAATCTGCATCGAATTGTAAAAATTCTCTAAATCTTCCAGGTCCCGGTTTTTCATTTCTCCAAACAGTTCCTAATTGATACCTTTTAAATGGTTTTGGAATTTCTAAATAATTTTTTGCGACATACCTAGCAAGTGGTGCTGTAAGATCATATCTCAAAGACAGCCATTTATTTTCATCCTTAAATGAAAAAACACCTTCATCAGGTCTATCTTTATCAGGTAAAAATTTTCCAATACTATCCGAGTACTCAAAACTTGGAGTTTCGAGATATTGAAAACCGTATTTGATCATTACTTCTTTAATATTAGAAATTATAAAATCACGTACGAGTAATTCTTTTTCTTGTCTGTCCACAAACCCTAACGGAAGTTCTTTAGAAGGTTTGTTCTTTTTTTCTTTTGTCATTTTTTGGTACAGCAGGGTGGATTCGAACCACCGACCCCTAGTTCCACAAACTAGTGCTCTAACCAACTGAGCTACTGCTGCGTCCTTTCTATTTTTATCTTAATTTTTATTAAATTTATATATTTTTGATTATAAGCTAAGCAATAGCCTAGCGTGCATTCTGTGAGAATGTGAATTTAAAGTGATAATTTTATTTTTAATAATCATTTCTGCTTATGTAAGAAAAAATTGTGACTTTTTCAAGGAAATTATCGGGACAAAAAACTGATTAAAGCTCAATGTCCCGTTAATTATATGTTTTTGGAAATAAGATTTAAGATGTTTTCTGCAATTTTACTGCGGAAGGACCTTTTTCTCCATTCTCCACTTCAAACGTTAACTCATCACCTTCGTTTAAGTATTTTAAACCAGCTTCTCTAACTGCTGAAGAATGAACGAACACGTCTTTTTCTTTGTCTTCTCTTTCAATGAAACCATATCCTTTAGTACCATTGAACCACTTTACTTTACCTTTTAGTGTACTCATATTGTTTACTTTTCCTTATTTGTTATTAACTTAAGTTAGTAAAATACTAACTTTTACCCCTTAAATAGATTTGTGCTCAAAATGTCAATAGATGATTAAAATAAATTGGAGAATTGTCATTTTGCAACAGTTATCAATAAATAATTGTCAAAATACTTGCTATTAATGCTAGGCCCAATCCGGCGTATATGAGTTTGTTTTTAACTATATTTGACTTTAATTTGTCGAAGTAAGATTCACTGTAACTCAATCCTTTATCTGAGTCTGTAGACTTACTGAAACCTTGATCTCTTCCAATTTTTAAAAATTTTGATTTTCTGTGGTCATAAATTTCATCTTTTGAAAGATTTTCGAACTCACGTAAGTTTTTAATTATCGTATGCTTTATATCCTCAGCGATTATATCTGGATTTCTATGGGCGCCACCAATTGGTTCAGGAATTATTTCATCTATAATGCCAAGTTTTAACAAATCTTTAGCTGTCATTTTCATTGCTTCGGCTGCTTGAAGAGATTTACTAGGATCTCGCCAAAGAATAGAAGCACATCCTTCAGGAGATATAACTGAAAAAATAGAATTTTCTAACATAATAACTTTATTAGACGAAGCCAAAGCTATGGCTCCTCCCGATCCACCCTCTCCAATAATTATTGAGATATTTGGAACAGTTAATGCCATAGAAATCTCGATTGAGTGTGCGATTGCAGATGCTTGGCCTCTTTGTTCTGCGCCAATACCTGGATAAGCTCCCGGGGTGTCTACAAAAGTAATTACTGGAATTTGAAATCTATCAGCCAACTTCATTAATCTTATACATTTTCTATATCCTTCAGGACTCATCATTCCGAAATTTCTTTCAATTCTGGAACTTAAATCCTCACCTTTTTCTTGACCTATTATAAGAACAGACTTATCATTAATTAATCCAAATCCTGCAATAACAGATTTATCATCACCAAAAAATCTATCCCCTGACAACAAGGTAAATTGATTGAATATTTTTTCGATATAAAATTTTGCTTTAGGTCTATCTTCATGACGAGCAACAAGAGTTTTTTGCCAACTATTTAAATTTTTATATGTATCTTTTAGTTTTTGATTTATTTCTTCTTGGGTAGTTTTAATTTTCTTGGTATCAACTTCAGATATACCCTCAACCCCAAAAGGGTTTTTTAAACCTTCTACCTCTTCCTCTAGAGCTTTGATTTCTTTTTCAAATTCTAAATAGTTTTTCATAAAAATAAGTATAATTAAATTTTTAATACAGTTCAATTAAGTCAATAAATTGTCACTTTAAACTAGATATAATTAATAATTGACATTAGATACTATGTAAGAGACAATAATTATAGATCGGGAGAGACTATTTAAATATAGCGCCGAAGGAGCAACCACCCCGGAAACTCTCAGGCAAAAGGACCGCAAAATAAACATTCTGGAAAGAGATAATATCTCACCGAAGGAGCAAATCTCTCAGGTACCAATACAGATGGGGTCAATAGATTGGTGCATATGAGTTTAATTAATAAAAATGAGCTTCAGATAAATTCAATACTTTATGAATTTATTAACAAAGAGGTTATTCCCAATACTAATATCAATTCAGAGAATTTTTGGAATAAATTTTCTAAAATAGTACATGAACTTGCGCCAATTAATAAATCACTAATTGAAAAAAGAGAGTCTATTCAAAAAAAAATAGATAATTGGCATCAAAATAATAACGGTAAAGAATTTGATAAAAATGAATATACAAAATTCTTAAAGAATATTTCATACTTGGTAGAGGAAAAAGAGAACTTTGAAATCGAAACTACAAACGTTGATAAAGAAATAGCATCTATTGCTGGACCTCAACTTGTTGTTCCAGTAGATAATGCTAGATATGCGCTTAACGCTGCTAACGCTAGATGGGGTAGTTTGTATGACGCCTTATACGGAACGGATGTTATATCAGGTGAAAGAGGATCAGGTTGGAATGAAGAAAGAGCAAAAAAGGTAATAAATTATGTAAGAAATTTTTTTGACGAAACTTTCCCCTTGACCGGTGTGAGTTGGAATGAAGTTACAAAATTAAAAGTAAAAGATGAAAATTTAATTTTTATAAAAGAGGACAAAGAATATTCTCTAAAAAATAAATCTCAATTTATTGGTTTTAACGGAGAAAAAAATAAACCAAAATCAATTTTGATTAAAAACAATGATATTCACATCGATATTATAATTGATCCAAATCATATTGTTGGAAAAACAGACAAAGCCTCGATCTCAGATGTAATAGTAGAGTCAGCGTTATCAACTATAATTGATAATGAAGACTCTGTTGCTGCTGTTGACGCTGAAGATAAAGTAAAATGTTACCGAAATTGGTTGGGTCTCATGAAGGGAGATTTAACTGCTAATATGGAAAAAAATGGAAAAAAATTTGTTAGAAAATTAAATCCTGACAGAAATTATATTTCTAAAGATGGTAAGAAAATAAGTTTACATGGAAGAGCTTTGCTTTTAAGTCGAAACGTAGGTCATCTTATGACGAATCCTGCGATACTTTTAAATGATGGATCAGAAATTCCAGAAGGAATTTTAGATGCCTTTGTAGCTACACTATGTGCTCTACATGATTTTAAAAATAAAAATAATTCAAGAACTGGTTCTGTTTACATTGTGAAGCCTAAAATGCATGGTCCTGAAGAAGTTGCTTTCACAAATACTTTATTCGAAAAAGTTGAAGAAACTTTAGGAATAAAGAAATACACAATTAAAGTAGGAATCATGGATGAAGAAAGAAGAACAACAGTCAATCTTAAAGAATGCATAAGGCAAGTAAAAAATAGAATAGTTTTTATTAATACCGGTTTTTTAGATCGAACTGGAGATGAAATGCATACATCATTTGAAGCAGGTCCAATGATATTCAAAGGAGATATGAAAAAATCTACTTGGCTTAATACCTATGAAAACTGGAATGTGGATGTTGGTTTGATGTGTGGTTTTTCTGGTAAAGCTCAAATTGGAAAAGGAATGTGGGCAATGCCTGATCAAATGGCAAACATGATGGAACAAAAAATAGGACATCCAAAATCTGGCGCGAATTGTGCATGGGTACCATCACCAACAGCTGCAACTTTACATTCTTTGCATTACCATAAAATAAATGTTTTTGATGAACAAAAGAAAATTAAATCTAGGAATAAAGCTAAGTTAGAAGATATTTTACAAATTCCAAAAGCCGATAGACCCAATTGGTCAGTAACAGATATTAATCGTGAATTAGAAAATAATGCTCAAGGTATTTTAGGTTATGTCGTTAGATGGATTGATCAGGGTGTCGGTTGTTCTAAAGTTCCAGACATTAATAACATTGGTTTAATGGAAGATAGAGCTACGCTTAGAATATCTTCTCAACATATGGCTAACTGGATCCATCATGGAATATGTACAAAGGAACAAGTGATGTCTACGATGAAAAAAATGGCTAAAATAGTTGATAAGCAAAACGAAAAAGACCCTGCTTATAATCGAAGTGGTAGATCAGGATATAAAAAAATGTCTGACGATTTTGAAAACTCTATAGCTTTTGCTGCCGCTTGTGATTTAGTTTTTAAAGGAAGAACTCAACCCTCAGGTTATACTGAGCCACTTTTACATGAAAAAAGGTTGGAAAAAAAAAATTCTAACTAGCTACCTGTAACAGGAACTCTATTTTTAAAAGCTGAAAATAATGTTCCATCATCTAACTGTTCTATTTCGCCACCAACTGGAAGACCTTGTGCTAATTTAGTAATCTTTATTTTCCCATTTTTTATCGTATCTTCAATATAATGTGCTGTGGTTTGACCTTCTACTGTTGCGCTAGTTGCAATAATAACTTCTTTAAGATTATTCCTCTTAATCCTTTTTAATAAAGAGTCTATTAATAAATTTTTCTGTTCGTAATTTTCACTAGAGTTTAAGGTTCCCCCTAATATGTGATAATGCCCTTTATAAATATTTGCCGAGTCAATAACCCACATATCAGCCAAATTTTCAACCACACAAATTTTATCGTATGACTCGTTAGTAGAACATATACAAATTTTATCTAAAATTTTTAAATTTCCACAATCAACACATCGCACGACACTTTTGTAAACTTGAGCTAAAGATTTAGCCAGAGGTTTCACCATATTTTCTTTATTGTTTATCAATTTAAGGATTATTCTTTTAGCAGACTTTGGTCCTAAACCTGGAAGTTTAGAAAATTGTTTTATAAGTTCATTTATTTCAGGAATATTATTATCCATTAGAAAGGTAGTTTAAAATCAGAGGGTAAGTTTAATCCACCAGTTACTTTTGCAAGTTCTTCAGCTGATTTTTTTTTTAAATTATCTTTAGCATTATTATAAGCAGCAATAATTAAGTCATTTATAATTTCACGACTTTCTTTCTTTGCTTCTTCACTAATTGAAATTTTTTTTAGTTCATAATCACCTGATAAAATTACTGTGACTAGATTTCCTCCTGCTTTACCTTCAACTTCGATCTTTTTAATTTGTTCTTGAGCCTCTTTCATTTTATCTTGCATTGCTTTAGCTTTAGATAACATTTCAGAAAAATTAGTCATTTTCGTTAACCTCTTCAATCTCCACTAACTTTGCATCAGGAAAAGCATCTTTAATTTGTTTGGATATTTCACTTTTTTCGAATTTTTCTAACTGAGAAGATTTCTTTTCTAAATTTTTTTCATACATGCTTTTTGCATTATTATTTTTACTTAAAGATATTATCCATCTCTCTCCTGTCCAAATTAATAATTTTTCAGTTAGATTTTTTATAAAATTTTGATTTAATTTTTCATTGAAACTAATATCGATTTTACCCCTGTTGAAACTTACCAATTTTACATTTCTTTCTAGATCGTATTTAAGCTCAATTTCTTTTTCTTTAACTGCTTTATCAACAAGATCTTGAAAGCTTCTTATTTCTACATTATTTTTTATGTCATTTATGGTTGTATCTTTAAGTGGTTTTTTTTTTATTTGTTCAATATTTTTCATCTGATTTTTAATTTGATTTATTTTAGTTTCTAAATTTTCATCTTTTAAAGACTCACCAATTAAATTTTTTTGTTTTTGATTTTCTTTATTTTCAAAATTATCAGAAGGAATTTCTTTTTTATCCCCTATGTTTTTTAGATGTGCTAGTTGCATGATAAACATCTCTAGGGTCAAATTTTCATTTCCAACTATTCTTAGGTCATCCATGGTTTTTATGGTAAGTTGCCAAAATAATCCTATATCTTGCATATCAATATTCTTTGAATACTGATCGATTAAAGTTATTTCATTCTCTGAAACTGTCATATCTTTTTCAATTAATCCTAGATTAATTCGTCTACTAAAAAGATATAAAACTTCTAAAAAATCATTAAGAAAATTTTTAGCATCTAAACCATTATCGATCATTTCTCTTAAAAATTCTAAAGCCTCTTTTTCTTTTCCACTTAAAACCTCTCTAAAAAGGAATAAAATTTTCTCTCTATCCGCTAACCCTAACATCTCTCGAACATCTTTTTCCTCAATAGTTTTTTCTTGGTTAAGTGTCTGAGAAATTAAAGCTCTATCTAAGAGTGATACTGCATCTCTTACTGAACCTTCGGATGTTCTAGCTATTAATCTAATTGCCTCTTCAGTAATTTTTCCATTTTCCTGAGTTGAAATTTTACTTAAATGTTTGCAAAGACTATCAATATTTACTCTTTTAAGGTCAAATCTTTGACATCTAGATAAAATCGTTACAGGTATTTTTCTTACTTCTGTAGTGGCTAAAATAAATTTTAGACTTGGAGGAGGTTCTTCTAGAGTTTTAAGTAAACCATTAAATGCTTGTTTAGAAAGCATATGAACTTCATCAATAATAAAAATCTTATACTTTGCATTGGTAGGACTATATTTTGAATTTTCAATTAATTCTCTAACATCGTCTATACCTGTTTTTGAAGCAGCATCCATTTCTAAGACATCCATGTGATTTGAATTAACTATCTCCTCGCACGTAGAGCAAAATTTATCTGTATTACAACTAATTTTTTTATCATCATTTTTTTGACAATTAAGTGCTTTAGCAATTAATCTCGCAGTTGTTGTTTTTCCAACACCTCTTATTCCTGTCAAAAGATAAGCGTTAGGAGTTTTACCTAATTCAATAGCATTAGTAATTGTTTGCACCATGATTTCTTGACCTATCAAGTTTTTAAATTCTTGAGGGCGATACTTAAGTGCTAAAATTTTATTTTTTTTCATTATGTAATAAACTGTTAGAGGCAGGCAACAACCTGAAAAATTTTCACTACGGCTGCTTCTTTTCAGACCTGACCGGGTTTATGAAACATCCACCTGATGCCAACCTCAATTAGAGTATATCAACATCAATTTCAATTCTACAAGACTAGATTTATATTTTGTGGACTATTTTTGCCTAAATGCTGATGCTTCATAAACGCCTAATATATGTAAATTGACGGTATGAAATCCAAGTTCTTCCATCGCTTTTTTTACTCCAAATTCGTCTAAATGACCCTCTAAATCTAAGTAAAAATTTGCTTGGTCGAAAGTATTTTTTACTGAAAAACTTTCAAGCTTAGTTAGGTTGACTTGATTTGTTGCAAATCCCCCTAAGCACTTATACAAGGCTGAGGGTTCACTTTTAACTCTAAAAATACAACTTGTTATAAATTTTTTATTCTTATCGAATTCAGGTTGCTCAATATTTTTTCCCATTATTAAAAAACGAGTCACATTTCCTTTTTCGTCTTCTATATTTTTTTCTAAAATTTTTAACTTATATATTTCGGCAGAAAGACTTGAAGCAATTGCAGCAATAGATTTATCATTTCCCTCAGCTAAATCTTTTGCTGATCCAGCTGTATCGGCAGAAACTATTGATTGAAACTTATTTTTGTTAATGATTTTTTGACATTGTCCAATTGCCTGAGCATGACTTCTTACATATTTTATATCTTTTATATTTGCCTCAGGTTTGCAAAGCAAATTGTGTTCAACATTTAAGAAATATTCGCCATGGATTTGAAGTTTATATTTCGGTAACAAATAATGAATGTCAGCAACTCTTCCTGCTAAAGAATTTTCAATAGGAATTATTATTTTATAATTTTCATCTTCGTGGGCTTGTTTAAAAGTTTCTTCGAACGTTGCACAAGTTTTTATTTCTGAGTCTTTAAATAAATCTTTAGCTGCTATATGAGAATAGGCTCCAAGCTCACCTTGAATAGCAATTTTATTTTTTGTCATTTTTTTCCATTATTTTTCTAATTTCAATTAGATCCTCCTCGGTGTCAACACTTAATGGACAAGAGTCAATATATCCAACATGTATCGACATTTTATTCTCTAATGCTCTAAGTTGCTCTAAATTTCTTTCAAGTTCAAGATTAGATCTTTTAAGACTAACATATTTTATTAAAGCTTTATTAGTAAAAGCGTAAATACCCACATGATGATAAACCTTTAGTTTTGAATTTAAATTTGTTCGAAAAAAATCAACAGCATTTAAAAATATTTTTTCAGAAAGAGTTCCTGCCACAGCAACTTTCACGACATTAGGGTTGCCCATTTCGGACTTTAATTTGATTTCGCTTGCCAAAGTTCCTATATCACATTTGTCTTTCGACATGTACTCCACTAAATTGGAAATTGCTTTAGGCTGGATGTTTGGCATATCTCCTTGCAAATTAATAATTAATTTTGGCTCATTTTTTAGAACACTTTTAAAAACTTCGAAAATTCTATCAGTTCCAGTTTCATGGTCTTTGGACGTTTTTATTGCATTTCCTCCGAATTCTTTCACAACTTTTATAATTTCTTCGTCAGGAGTTGCGACGTATACTTCGCCTGATTTAGATTTAGTTGCAGCCTCATATACATGTAAAATCATCTCTTTATTGTTAATAAGTTTTAACGGTTTATTTTCAAGCCGTTTCGCCTTGAGTCTAGAGGGTATGATTATTGCAATTTTATTCATAGTAATGCGTCTCAAAGACGCAAATTGTGTAAAGTAATTATAAGTTTTTTATACTTAGTCGTGTTATATGTCATCTAGTATTTGTCAAAATTATGGACAGTTTTGAAATAAATAAGATTATAGCTGCAGTGCTTCTTACAGCGCTTCTTATAATTGGGATTGGTAAATTTGCCGATATGCTTTTCTATGTTGAAAAGCCAAAACAATCGGCCTACCAGATCGATGGTTTAGAGAAAGCTGTAGCTTCAACTGAAAAAGATGAAACAAAAACTTTAGAAAAAGTTGATATAGCCCAATTGCTTGCTATGGGAGATCTTGCACACGGTGAAAAAGTTTTCAAAAAATGTAGCGCTTGCCATATGATAGCTAGCGACGGAAAAAATATGATTGGGCCAAATTTATGGAATGTAATTGGTAGAAAAGCTGGTTCTGTAAGTGATTATAAATATTCTAAAGCTATGGTTGCCTATGCAAAACAGTGGTCATTTGAAGAAATGAATTCATATTTAATTAAGCCTCAAGCATATATTAAAGGAACAAAAATGGCATTCGCTGGTCTAAGAAAAGAAAAAGATAGAGCTTCAGTGATATTGTATATGAATTCTAAAAGTAACAGTCCAAAACCTTTACCTTAACCAAAACACCAATTGATAATACTTTTTTGAGCATGAACTCTGTTCAGTGCTTGTGTCCAAACCACAGATTGTTTGCCATCAATAATTTCATCCGTAACTTCTTCTCCTCTTCCCACAGGTAAGCAGTGCATGAAGATTGCATCAGGTTTAGCTTTTGCCATTAATTTTTTATTTACTTGATAGGGTTTTAAGTTTTTCTTTTTTATCTTTTTATTTACCTTGTCATTCATTGAAACCCATTTATCAGTCATAATACAATCAGAATTTTTTACTGCTTCCTCAGGTTTTTTTGTGATGGTAAGTTTAACATCATTTTTTTTAGCCCATTTCATTATATTTTTGTTAGGCATATATTTGTTGGGACATCCAATTTTTAATTCAAAATCAAATTTTCCAGCTGCTTCTATTAAGGAGTTTGACATATTGTTATTTCCATCTCCCAACCAAGAAATTACTTTGTTTTTAATAGGACCTTTAATTTCTTCAAAAGTGAGAATATCTGACATAATTTGGCAGGGATGACTTTGATCAGAAAGTCCATTAATAATTGGAATATCTAAGTGTTTTCCAAATTCCTCTAAATTTTTATGTTGGGCTGTTCTCAACATAACTATATCAACATATTCAGTTAATACTTTTGCGGTATCTTTCAAAGTTTCGTCGCCTTTTCCATAATGAATGCCCTCAGGATTCAAAATAATTGAAGATCCACCAAGTTGCTTTACAGCAATATCAAACGACATTCTTGTTCTGGTAGATGGTTTTTCAAAAATCATAGCCATTGACTTGCCTTCAAAAGGCTTATCTTCGTCAGGTGAAGATTTATTTAAATTTTTTCTTTTTAATTTTCTTGATTTTGCTTCTTCAATAATTGATCTTAATTCTTCAGAAGATAAATCAGAAATATTTATAAAATTTTTCATCTATAGTTCTCACAAACTTTATTAATTACGTTTAAAGCCAGATTAATTTCCTTTTTAGTAACATTTAAAGGAGGCAGAAGTCTGACCACATTCTCTGCGGCTCTAATAGAAAGAAGTTTATTAAGAAACAACTGATGAATAAAATTTGTTTGTTCTTTTTGTAAACATAAGCCAACTAATAAACCTTTTCCCCTAACTTCTTTAATTATGTCTGGATATCTTTCTTTCAATTTATTTAGTTCTTTAATGAAATATTCACCATTTTTTTTTACATTATTAAAAAATTCTTTTTTAAACATTATATCCATCACAGCATTACCTGCGCTCATTGCTAATGGGTTTCCGCCAAAGGTTGACCCGTGAGTTCCTGGTTTCATTCCAGAAGCCACTTTTTTATTCACTAATACAGCTCCGATAGGAAATCCTCCACCTATTCCTTTGGCTATAGGAACAATATCTGGTTTAATTTTTGCGTGTTCAAAAGCAAAAAACTTACCGCTTCTGCCAATTCCGCATTGAACTTCATCTAAAATTAATAAAATTTTTTTCTTATTACAAAGTGCTCTTAGACCTTTAAGACATACATCTGGAATTACCTTAATGCCGCCCTCACCCAAAATTGTTTCCACCATTATTGCAGCAGTTCTGCTCGTAATTGCTTTTTCTAAGCCTTTATGGTCACCAAAATTAAAATGATCAAATCCATCTACTTTTGGGTAAAAACCCTCAGTCATTTTTTTGCTATTGCTTGCAAAAATTGTTGCTAAAGTTCTTCCATGAAAACTATTATTAATACATAGAATTCTATTCTTTTTTTTTTGTCCTTTAGAATAAAAATATCTTCTTGCAAACTTTATTGCTGCTTCAGTAGCTTCAGCTCCAGAATTTTGAAAAAAAACATAATCAGCGAATGTTTTTTGTTTAAGCCTTTTCGCCAATTTTTCCTGCTCGGGAATTATAAATGCGTTTGACACATGCCACAATTTTTTAGATTGTTTTTGAATAGCTTTATTTAAATAAGCATGTGAATGACCTAAACAATTTACTGCTATACCCTGAACAAAATCTAAATATCTTTTACCATTTGAGTCGTATAAAAAACTCCCTTTTCCTCTTTTAAAAGAAATTTTTTTTCTATTATAAGTATTTAATATAGCGCTCATTTATGATCTTATTTTATAACCTTTTTTAAATAAAATATATGTTACTAGCCAGCTAAAAAAACTCAAAAAAACTAAATAGATAATTCCAAATTTTATAGACCCATCTGAACTACCAATAAAACTGTATCTAATTCCGTCTATCATATAAAAGAAAGGGTTTGCTTTACTTATAGTTTGCAAAATACCTGGTAGTCTATCAATTGAATAAAACGTACCTGATAAAAAAGACAAAGGAATAATTACAAAATTTGTCACTGTTGCCATATGATCGAATTTTTCTGCCCACAGTCCAGCGATAATTCCTACATTACCTAAGATAAAAGACGATAAAAAGGTAAACAAAATCAGAGTAAAAAAATCTTTAATATGCAAATCAACAATGAAATAAAAAGTCAATATAGAGACCCCAGCTATCATAAAACTTCTTGTGACTGCGGCTAAAGAAACTGAAATCGTTACTTCGGTTGCAGATAGTGGCGCATAAAGCAGATCAACTATATTGCCTTGTATTTTGCTAATCATAAATGACGATGAAGAATGAGAAAAAGCCTGTTGAATGACTTGCATTGCAATTAAACCTGGGGCTAAAAAAGAAATGAAAGGAACCCCTAAAACTTCTCCTCTCTCATTGCCAATAGCTAAAGAAAGCACCATCAAAAAAAGCAAAGAGGAAACTAATGGAGAAAAAATTGTTTGGGCCCAAACATTTAAAAATCTGAGAACTTCTTTTTGATATAAAGTCCAAGCTCCGACCCAGTTAACCAAGCCAAATCTTCTTACTCCAAATTTATATTTTTTAATTTTTTCAACCATTGATAGTCTTATAACTCTTCATTTAAAAAAACTGTGCAAAACTAATCCTATTAACAGGTTAATTTCGCTTTAATGTTTTAATCTACAACATAATGTTTTAGTCATATTTAAAATACTAAATATAGCTAAAGTATACTATGAGTTGGACTAGCGAGAAAGTTGAAAAATTAAAAGAGCTTTGGTCTAAAGGTCATACTGCCAGTCAGATAGCAGAAGCGCTTGGCGATACAACAAGAAATGCAGTAATTGGTAAAGCTCATAGATTAAATCTTGAAGCAAGAGCTCCATCTAAGAACTCAAATTCACCAAAATCTAAAGAAAATAGACAAATTGCAAAACGTTCTCCTGCACCGATGTCTCGAAAGGCAAAATTTCAATCAATTTTACTTGATAAAAATTTCGAGCCTGAAAATCCAAAGTCATTAGAGGAATTAACTGAAGAAACATGTAAGTGGCCTATAGGACATCCTAATGAGGAGAAATTTTACTTTTGTGGCAGAAAGCCAGAGAGTGATTTTCCATATTGTAAATTACACGTTCTATACGCTTTTCAGCCTAAAAATCAAAAAGAAGATGTTCTCGACAAGGAAGATGGTGTACCAGAATTTATTGAAAAGAAAGTAAAATCAGCTGGCTAAGTTATTTGCACTTTTTGCATATACCAAAAAATTCTAAATTAAATCTTTTAAACTTCATTCCCTTTTTATGATTAAAACTAGATAAGTATTTTGAAAGTTTGACGTCACTAATTTCATCAACCATTTCACAACTTTCACAAATTGAAAATGCTGTGGCTTTTGAAATTTCACAATCAGAGTTTCTACATGCAACAAAAGCGTTTTTGCTTTCAATTTTATGAATTTTTCCCATTTCAATCAATTTATCTAAAGCTCTATAAATTTGTTGAGGTGCATTTATTCCTTTTTTTTGTACATTAAATAGTATGGAATAAGCTTTTAAAGGACCTTTTGCTTTTTCTATAATATCTAAAACAATTTGTTGATTTCTAGAAAGTGTTTGTGCTTGAACCATAAATATAATTTACCAATTTAATGTTATTTTTTCAATTCAGAATACCTTTTAGTTTTAATAAGTGAAATTAAAAATAGTAATAAAGCTGCAGTTATTATTGATGGACCTGATGCAGTATTAAATTCTAATGAAGAAAACAATCCTATTAAAATTGATAATAGTCCTCCAATCGTAGACAAAACAACCATCTGTAATGGATTATTAGATATGTTTCTTGCAAGAGCAGCAGGAATAATTAGCATTCCGGTTATTAAAAGAAGTCCGACTATTTTAATTGAAATAGCAATTATTGCTGCCATCAAAATCGTAAATATTGCATTATATCTATCGGGCTCCATTCCTTCTGCTTTAGCCAGATCATAATTTATTGTGGAAGCAAACAAAGGTCTCCAAATAAATTTTAAAATAGTTAAAATAAATATTCCACCGCCCCAAATTAATAGTAAATCGTTTTGATTTACAGCTAATATATCGCCAAACAACAAGCCCATAACATCAAATCTAATAGTCGTTAAAAATCCAATGATTACAAGTCCTATTGCTAAAGATGAATGAGCTAATAAACCTAATAAAGCATCGTTAGGAAGATTTGTTTTGGTTTGTAGTTGAAGAAGTAAAATTGCTAAAACTGCTGATATTAAAAAAACTGAAAACGCAATATTAAGTTCAAATACTAAAGCCATAGTTACACCCAATAGAGCTGAGTGTGCAAGTGTGCCTGCAAAAAAGGACAATCTTCTCCAAATTACAAAGCATCCCAGTGGACCTGTTATTAAAGCTATTCCAATTCCAGCAAGTAAAGCTCTTATAAAAAAATCATCAAGCATATTATTTTTGATCTATTGTTCCATCCTGAGAGTGAGTATGGTCATGCTTATGTTCGTATAAAGATAAGATATTTGAAGCTCTATCACCGAACAGTTCCTTATATTTGCTATCTTTTACAATTTTTTGGGGTGTTCCGGAACAACAGACATGCCCATTTAAGCATAGTACGAAATCAGTAGCGGACATTACTACATGTAAATCATGTGAGATTAAAAGTATTCCACATTTCATTTTTTCTGAAATTTTTTTGATTAATTCATATAATGCAATTTCACCCTTAAAATCAACGCCTTGCACAGGCTCATCAAGAACTAATAATTCTGGTCTTTTAGAAATAGCTCTTGCTATCAAAACTCTTTGAAACTCACCTCCAGATAAATTGCTTAAACTTTTATCTTTTAAATGTTCAACTCCTGTTAAATTTAAAGCAGAATTAATTTGATCTTGAGTTAATTCTTCTGTCAGAGTCATGAAATCCATTACTCTAATTGGTAAAGTCCAATCTATTGAAATTTTTTGAGGCACATACCCTATTTTATTAGTGTATGTTTTAACTTTACCATCTATCTTTTTATAAATACCAAGAGCAATTTTAGCCGTAGTTGATTTTCCAGAACCATTTGGACCAATTAGTGTAACTATTTCTCCTTGTTTAACCTCTAAAGAAACACCTCTTACTAATGATTTTCCGTTTACAGAAATCCCTGCATTTTCAACTTTAAGTAGTATCTTATTATTATCAGGCATAATTATATCTCTTGACCTTAAATATGTTATATTATAACAAATGTTACTTTATAACACTATGATAAACAAATTTTTAAAGCTTACAATTACTTTATTTTTTACATTTGCTATAAATTTTTCAGCTAATGCAGATATTAAAGTAGTTGCCTCTATTAAACCTATACATTCATTAGCAAGTTATTTGATGGATGGGGTGGGTAAACCAGATTTAATCGTAGATGGATATAATTCTCCTCATGGATTTGCTTTAAAACCATCACACGCTAAAATGTTGCAAAATGCTGACTTAATATTTTGGGTTGGTGAAGACTTGGAAAGTTTTTTAGAAAAACCATTAAAATCAATAGCAAAGAAAGCTGAAAAAATAGAATTAATGGAGATTAAGAAATTAACTAAATTGGAATTTAGAGAAAGAAACATATTCGAAGGCCATGATGATCACGGACATGGTGAACATAAAGAACATGGTCATAAAGAAGATAAACATGATGATCATAAAGAACATGGTCATAAAGAAGATAAACATGATGATCATAAAGAACATGGTCATAAAGAAGATAAACATGATGATCATCACGAACATGCGCATGGTGAACACGATCCACATATTTGGCTTGATCCAATGAACGCAAAAGTAATTTTAAGTGAAATGGCAGAACATCTAATAGAAAACGATCAAGAAAACGCATCTAAATATAAAACTAACTTAAAAAAAGCAAACAAAGATTTAGACAAGCTTGTAAAAAAAGTAAAATCTGAGCTAAATAAAGATTTCAAATCTATTGTTTTCCATGATGCCTACCAATATTTTGAAAAAAGATTTGATGTAAATGTTTTGGGAGCTTTTACAGTTAATACGGATGTGATGCCTGGTGCTGAACAATTATCTGAAATCAGAGAAATAATTGAACATGACAAAGTAAGTTGTGTGTTTTCTGAACCTCAATTTAATCCTGACATAATCAATGCAGTAGCGAAAGATATGAATATTAAAACTGGTGTTTTAGATCCATTGGGAGCCACTTTAACCCCAGGAAAAACTTTATATTTTGATCTAATTAGCAATATGTCTAAGTCCTTTAAAAGTTGTTAATTACTTTATCTTTCAATAACTAAAGTATCTTTTGATCCACCACCCTGCGAACTATTAACAATCGTACTTCCTTTTTTTAGAGCAACTCTTGTTAATCCCCCTGTAGTTACCCATGAAGTTTTACCAGCTAAGATGAAGGGCCTTAAATCTAGATGCCTTGGCTGAATTCCTTCCTCTGAAATTGTTGGTGTAGTTGAAAGTATCTCTAATGGTTGTGCAATATAATCCTCTGGTTTAGATTTAATTTTTTCTATCATTTTATTTCTCTCATCTTTTGAGGATTTTGGTCCAATCAATATTCCATTTCCACCTGATCCGTTAGTGGGTTTTACTACTAATTTTGAAATATTTTCAATTACATGGTCTTTATGAATTTTTTTTCTACATAAAAAAGTTTGAACTTGTTTTAGTTTCGGCTCTTCATCCAAATAAAATTTTATCATTTTATCTACATAAGAGTAAATTGCCTTATCGTCTGCAATTCCCGTGCCAGGAGCATTAATTATACCAACATTTCCTTTTCTCCAGCACTTAAATAATCCTGGCACACCAAGAACTGAATATTTATAAAAAACTTTCGGATCTAAAAAATTATCGTCAATTCTTCTATAAATACAATCAACTTTAAGAGGGCCTTTTACAGTTTTCAAATAAACAAAATCTTTTTCTACAAATAAATCCTTACCTTCAACTAAAGCTATCCCCATTTGCTCAGCAAGAAATTTATGCTCGAAATATGCAGAATTGTAAATTCCTGGAGTAAGTACGCACATGTGAGGATTTTTAGTTCTTCTTGGAACACACTCGAGCATGCAGTGATATAATTTATTTGGATATTGATGAATTGATGCAACTTTATATTTTGTAAACAATTCAGGAAAAACATCTCTCATTACCATTCGATTTTCTAGCATGTACGAAACCCCTGATGGAACTCTAAGATTGTCTTCAAGAACCTTGAATTCACCATCAATATTTCTAATTAGATCAACACCAGATATATTAGACCAAGCTTTGTATTTTGGTGAAAAACCATAACATTCTCTTAGATAATAGGGTGACTTAAAAACAAGTTCTTCAGGTATAATATTATCTTTAAAAATTTTTCTATCGTTGTAAACATCATCTATAAAAAGATTCAAAGCTTTTACTCTCTGTAGCAACCCCTTTGAAACTTTAGCCCAATCTTTCTTGAGTAATATTCTTGGTATAATATCTAGAGGCCATTTTTTTTCATGAAGCTTTTTACCAGATTCATAAACTCTAAAATTAATACCTCGAGCACTAATCGTGCTTACACAGTTTTTTTCTATTTCATTTAATTTTTTAATACCGTGTCTCTCTAGTATATGAGATATTATTATTGCTTGTTTTCGTAGTTTACGGTCTGAATTAAGATACTCGTCGTAAGTCTTTTTAGATTCGTATTTTTTCCATAAATTATCCATTTTTTAAATTTTTAATAAATTGAGCAGATTATCAAATGCACAGATTAGATAGTAGGTATGATAATAAAGAATTGAATAATTGATGTTTTTTAAATAATAATTAACTATGACTTATTGTGTGGGCATAAAAACTAATGAAGGAATAGTCCTAGCATCAGACTCGAGAACTAATGCGGGTTTAGATAACGTTAATATTTACTCTAAAATGCTGACATACGATGTTGGAGATAGAACCGTCATTATTGTTACCTCAGGAAACTTAGGAACGTCTCAGGCAGTATTTAAATCCATCGAGAAAGACATCAATGATAAAAAAGCCTCTATCAGTCTTAATACGTGTAAAGATTTCGAACAAATTGCATCTTACATTGGTAAACTTAATACAAAACATTCTTCGCCGGATGGCATAAATACTGACAGTCTAGTTTTAGGATCTACATTTATTATAGGAGGTCAAATACGTGGGAAAGATTTAGAATTATATATGGTTTATCCTCAAGGAAATTACATTAGGCCTGCAGACAGCAAACCTTACTTAGTTATAGGCGAAGTAAAATATGGAAAACCTATTCTTGACAGAGTTATAACTCCAAATGTTTCAATTGGGGATGCATCTAGATGTGCCTTAATTTCAATGGACTCAACTCTTAAGAGCGACTTAACAGTCGGTCCTCCAATAGATATTGCTGTTTACAAAAAAGATCAGCCAAAGATATCTTATCTTAAATGCCTTAACACTAGTGATGAAGACTATTCTAGAGTTTGCAATCAGTGGTCAGAAAAAGTACTACAAGTATTTGATACCTTTCCTAAATTTGATTGGGAAAAATAATCTTCAGTCTTAAAATTTAAAAAGTTGTTAATTTTTTTAAGTCAATGTATCTTTACCTTAAAATTGTAATAAATCTTTCACAAATAACAATTACAAAGGAGATTAAATGTTTATTAAAAAATATCTTAAATGGATAAGCACTTTTTTAGTTTTAACAGGTATCTTATTAACTAACTTAAATATGTATCCAATTAATATCATGTTTCATGGTGCTGGAGTTGTAGGTTGGACGATAGCTGGATTTTTATCAAAGGATAAAGCAATTCTTACAAACTTTGGATTACAGATACCTTTATTTATGATTGGATTTTATCAATTAATTTTCTAAAGAATATCCCGCAGATCTTACTGTTCTAATTAAAGGTTTTGATCCTTCAATGTTGATCGCTTGTCTTAATCTAGTGATATGAACGTCAACTGTTCTTGATTCAACATTTATATCTTCTCCCCAAACTTGCTCTAGGAGTTGTTCTCTAGAATATACTCTTTTAGGCTGAGAGATTAGAAAATCTAACAATTTAAATTCTTTTGGTCCAAGGGATACCTCTTTATTTTGACGATAAACTTTCATAGACTCTCTATCTACCTTTAAATCAAGATAAATAATTTCTTCATTGACTACGTTTGGTTTTACTCTTCTTAGCATAGCTTTTATTCTTGCTAGAAGTTCGGGAAAGCTAAATGGTTTAGTTAAATAATCTTCTGCTCCGCTTTCAAGACCTTTTACCTTATCTTCTTCTTCACCTTTAGCAGTGAGCATTATAATAGGTATGCCTTTAACTTTTTTATCATGCTTTAAATGCTGACAAATTTTTATTCCTGAAAGATCAGGTAGCATCCAATCTAGTAAGATCAAATCTGGTTTTTTTTCTTTAATTAAAGATAAGGCTTCTTCACCATTTTCACTTGATGAGACTTTAAATCCTTCCTTTTCAAGATTATATCGTAGTAGTGTTTGTATGGGTTTTTCATCTTCAACTACAAAAATATGTGCGCTCATCAGCTGTCTATGGGTTTGCCTTTTGGTCTAGCTCCTTCTAAATATTCACCCTCAATTAAATAATAAAGTGACTCTGCTATATTTGTAATGTGGTCTCCAGCTCTTTCAATATTTTTTGTAACAAATAGTAAGTGCGTAGCCATTTCTAAATTTTTCTTATCTTTTTGAAGGTAATTAGCTACTTCATTCATTGCTAAATTAGTTAGATCATCAACTTGTTCGTCTTTTCTCCAAATTTCTACAGCTTTCTCCTTTGAATTATTTAAATAAGCATCTAAAACATCCTTCAATTGCTTCTGTACTAGATCGCCCAGTCTTCTTAAGCTGTTTACCAACTCGTCAGGTAAATCAATTGGTAAGGGAGTAACTTTTTTTGCAACACTTTTTGCTAAATCACCTATTCTTTCTAAGTCATGCGAGATTTTCATTGTTGAAATAGTAATTCTTAGATCAACTGCCATAGGCGCACGTTTTACTAACACTGTTGTAATTTGATTATCTATAGCAGATCTAAGTGCATTGATTTTGCTATCATTTTGAACAATCTTATCGACGGACTCTTTATCTAGCTTAATGACAGCTTCCATAGCATCTGCAAGTTGACTTTCGGTAAGACTGCCCATTTTAACCAAATCATCATTAAGACTTTGCATTTCTTCTGCATAAGACTTAACTGTATGTCCAGTATCTGACATTTAACCAAACCTTCCTGTTATATAATCTTGTGTCATTTTATTAGCCGGGTTCTTAAAAATTTTTTCTGTTGTATCAACTTCGATTATTTTGCCCAAATGGAAAAAACCAGTTTTTTGTGAAACTCTCACAGCTTGAGCCATCGAATGTGTTACTATAACAATTGTATAGCTTTTCTTCAAATCATCTATTAACTCTTCTATTTTTGCTGTTGCAATAGGGTCTAATGCAGAACAAGGTTCGTCCATAAGTATTACTTCTGGATTTACCGAAAGTGCTCTTGCGATACATAATCTTTGTTGTTGACCACCAGATAAACCCGTTCCAGGCTCATTCAAACGATCTTTTACTTCATCCCACAATGCAGCTTTTTTTAAACTTGTTTCAACAATCTTGTCCATTTCATCTTTTTTTTCTCCTATTCCATGAATAATTGGACCATAAGCAATATTATCATAAATGCTCTTTGGAAACGGATTAGGTTTTTGAAAAACCATTCCAATTTTTTCTCTTAGCGTGACAACATCTACATTTTTATCATTAACTTCCTTGCCATCTATTTCTATTGAACCATCTACTTTGCAAATGTCTATCGTATCATTCATTCTGTTGATGCATCTTATAAAAGTAGACTTTCCACACCCGGAAGGGCCTATTAGAGCTGTAACTTCTTTATTATTAATTTCTAAATTAATATTATGTAATGCTTGTTTATTACCGTAATAAACATTTAAATTTTTTGATTTTATTTTTATTTTTGAGTTATCTAATTCCATTTTTTTTCAAATTTTTGTCTAAGATAAACAGCTATGAAATTCATTACAATAAGAAAACCTAGTAACATCATAATAGTAGCTGAAGTTTTTTCAACAAAGCCTCTTTCCGCTTGTTCAGACCATAAGTAAACTTGTACAGGTAAAGAAGCTGAAGGATCAACTGGGGTGCCAGGTATATCAACAACAAATGCAACCATTCCAATTAATATTAAAGGTGCTGTCTCACCAAGTGCTTGTGCTAAACCAATAATTGTTCCTGATAAAGTACCAGGCATTGCTAAAGGCACTACATGATGAAAAACAGTTTGAAATTTCGAAGCGCCAACAGATAACGCAGCCTCTCTGATAGATGGCGGAACTGCTTTAAGCGAAGCTCTACATGGAATAATTATTCTTGGTAAAGTCATCAACGATAAAGTAATACCTGCTACAAGAGGAGTAGATCTCGGGAAATCCATTACGCTCAATAAGATTCCTAATCCAAGTAACCCATAAACGATTGAAGGTACAGCTGCTAAGTTGTTTATATTAATCTCAATAAAGTCTGTAATTCTATTTTTAGGGGCAAATTCCTCTAAGTAAATTGACGCCATAATAGCGATAGGAAATGATAAGATTAAACAAATTATAATTGTAAAAAATGATCCCATTAAAGATCCACCTATACCTGCTAATTCTGGATCTCTAGAGTCTCCCTTAGAGAAGAAATAATCATTGAATTTTTTTCCGATTTTGCCATCTTCAACTAAATTGTCATAAATATTTAATTGAAAATTTGAAACTCTTCTTCTATCTTCTGGCAAATCTCTTGGAAAATTACCTTTATTAAGCTGATCAACATCATCGGAAGATGTTAGCTCTACACTTGCAACCCGGTTTATTTTATCCGGATTTTTTATTAGATATCTTTTGATTTCATACTCATAGTCTGGGCTAAATAATCTTAAAACTTGTCTTTCTTCTTTTGAGTCTTTGCTAGGATAAATTTTTAATATGCTTTCTACCGCTAAGTCATAAAACTCAGCTTCTTCTAACGATTGCTTGGTAATTGGACCTTCAATTTCTAGCAAATCAGCATTAAAAGATATATCGGTTGCTATAGTAGTTCTGCTAAACGCTGAACTTCCTTTAGAAACAATATTTTGAATTAATACTAAAACGAAAATTACCGCTAATGAAACTGACAAAAGACCATAAAATCTAAATCTTTTTTCTGCATTATGTCTTTTTTTTAATCGTTCTTCTTTAGTCATATTTTTCTCTATATTTTTTGACAACTCTAAGAGCTATATAATTTAAAAATAATGTTGCTATAAATAAAGTTAATCCCAAAGCAAAAGCAGCTTGGGTTTTTGGACTATCGAACTCCTGATCGCCTACTAATATCATTACTATTTGAGTTGTAATTGTAGTTGTAGACTCTAACGGATTGATTGTTAAGTTTGCTGCTAACCCAGCAGCCATAACTACAATCATGGTTTCACCTATAGCTCTTGAAACTGCTAATAAAATTGAACCAATAATACCTGGTAGTGCAGCTGGAATAATTACTTTTTTAATAGTTTCTGATTTAGTAGCACCAACAGCATAAGAACCATCTCTCAATGACTGAGGCACTGAATTGATTACGTCATCTGAAAGAGACGAGACGTAAGGAATAATCATAACACCCATAATTAATCCCGCTGCCAAAGCGCTTTCTGAAGAAACTGTTAAGCCCAAGCTTTCGCCAACCGTTCTAAAGAAAGGGCCTACAGTTAAAGCGGCAAAGAATCCGTAAACAACGGTAGGGATACCTGCTAAAATTTCTATAATTGGTTTTGAATATTTTCTAACTTTTGTGCTAGCATATTCAGCTAAATAAATTCCCGAAAACAGTCCTATAGGAACAGCAACACACATTGCTATTAATGCTATGAATGCCGTTCCTGCAAAAAGGGGAACTGATCCAAATGCGTCTTTTAATTCAAGATATTCTTCTGGAGTAATGGTTGAAGCATCTCTTACAAAAGCCCTTTGCGGACTCCAAGATGTGCCAAAGATAAAATCAAATAAATTTATAGTTGAGAAAAACTTTATACTCTCAAAAAGCAAAGAAACTATTATTCCTATTGTTGTTAAAATTGCTACCAAAGAGGATACGAACAATAATCCTTTTAAAATCACTTCCACATCATCTCTTGCTCTATTATTCGACTTTACTCTCTTATAAGCATATGAGGTTGAAAAAATTACTGCTGAAGCTAGCAGGGCTATTTTTGAATTGTATGCAATAGCATTTAAAGAGGAATATTTTTCAGAAGCAATTTTAATATTATTAGTTAATTCACCTGTAAAATTTCCATTAAAAAAAGATAAAGTTTGCTCATAAAATAAGTCTTTTGATTCTACATTAGAGAAATTGCTCAAAATAACCATTTTAATAATTGTGGGTTCAAATAAAGACCATAGAGATAAAATAATAAGAGCTGGTAACCCACACCAGATACCTAAATAATATCCATAATACGATGGTAGGGCATTTAGTTTAATTTTATTAGTTGTAATTAATTTGCGCGCCTCTGAGCGGCCAAAGTAATAGCTAGATAAACCAAATAATATTATTAATGCGAAGATTAATAAATTCATAACAAAGGTTTAGATCAGAAGTGTTACAGATTTGTTAAATGATTAAACTTATAATTGAGAATAAAAAAAGGCCGATAAATCGGCCTTTTTCTACAAATTAACAAACGTTTAATTTAAACTTATTGTGACAAGATCTTTGGCTGCAGTTCTAGTCGTCTTATACTTATCGCTTGCAAGTGGTACTAATCCGATATCAGTTAGATATCCTCTAGAGCCCATTGCTTTTTTAGACGTAAACTCTTCTAAAAATTCCTTTAGACCAGGAACTACACCTACGTGAGCTTTTTTGGCATAAAAGAATAGCGGTCTTGCTATTGGATAAGAGTAATCTTGAATTCCTTCTAAAGAAGGTTTTACTCCATTAACAGCTGCTGCTTTGATTTTATCTTTGTTCGCTAAAAGGTAACTGTAACCAAAGAAACCATAAGCATCTGGATTAGCTGCAAGCTTTTGAACGATTAACGTATCGTTTTCACCTGCTTCAACCGCATAACCATCTTCTCTCATTTTTGCACATTCTTTTTTAGCTTTTTTACCATCAGCTTCATAAAGAGATTTTGCTCCTTTAGTGCATCCTTTTACCATCACTAAAGAATTCCAAGCGTCTCTAGTTCCTGAAGTTGGGGGTGCTATAAGAATTTCGATTTTTTTACTTGGTAAACCCGAGTCGATATCGCTCCATTTTTTGTATGGATTTTCAACTAATTTACCATCGATGTCTACTTTGGCAGCTAATGCTCTCCAAAGTTGCTCTTTTGTAAAATTTGCATCTGGTGCTTTTGTAGAATGTGAAAATGTTATTCCATCGTTTCCTACAACAACTTCAATAATATCTTTAACTCCATTTTTTTCACAAAGCGCTTTTTCTTTTGGTTTAATAGCTCTTGAAGCATTAGTAATATCTGGATGATTTACTCCAATTCCAGCACAAAATAATTTCATGCCTCCGCCAGTTCCCGTACTTTCAATAACAGGTGTTTTAAAACTACCTTTTTTTCCAAACTGCTCAGCTACTACTGTTGCATATGGATAAACTGTTGAAGAACCAACTATTTTAATCTGGTCTCTTGCATTCGCATAAGATGCGAAAGAAAGAATTGCTAATACTGCAATTATATTTTTAAGTGTTTTCATATTTTCTCCTTTATTAATCATCAGAGATTTAATTTATTTAGGTTTAAATTATATTATAGAAATATTAAACTTTTGTTACAAAGCTAACTTTTTAGTTGTAGATGTTAGTTTTTAGGAAAATTGAGGGAAATCTGGGTACCTTTTCCCTCTTCACTTGAGATATCTATTTCACCTCTATGTTGATTAACAATATGTTTAACAATTGCTAATCCGAGGCCAGTGCCACCAACTTCTTTACTTTTTTCTGGATTTACTCTGAAAAATCTCTCTGTAATTTTTGGAATATGTTCTCTTGGAATTCCAATGCCCTGGTCTTTTATAATGACATCAATGTTATTTTCATTTGTTTTAACAAGAATATTAATTTTTGTATTTTTCTCGCTATATTTGATTGCATTATCAATTAAATTATTAAAAACCTCTGTTAGTCTATTCCTATCGCCCTTAAATTCTGTATTTTTATTTTCTGTTTCAATTTTACAAGTAATACTATTTTTTTGAAGCAGATCCTTATGTAAATCAACTGAATGTTTTATAATTTCATCTAAAACAACGTTGTCATTAGGTCTTATATGTTCTTGAAGTTCAATCCGAGATAAAGAAAGTAAGTCATTCACTATATTTTCCATTCTAGCTGCTTGTTGCATTATCAATGGCATAATTTTTTTCTGATTTTCCTTATCATTTTTTGCAGCTCCATCATTAATGGTTTCAAGACCCATTTTAATACTTTGTAAGGGAGTTCTTAATTCATGTGAGACATTTGCTACGAAATCAGACTTTAGTTTTTGAACTTTGATGATGTCTGTAAAATCTTTGAAAAAAATTATTACTGTTTCTTCAGCATTAAAGATATTTTTAGGTCCTGGCATAACACTTACTTTATAATATTGATAGTTCGGCTTTTTGGTTTCTACATCCATTGTTGAGCTGGATTTATCGTTAAGAGATTTTTGAATATTATCTAGTAATTCTGGGTCCCTAATAATGCTTGATATATTTTGATTTAATATATTTTCACCAAATCTGTTTTTTGCATTTAAATTTGCAAAACATATAGTTTTAGACTTATCAATTACCAAAACTTGATCTAAAAGGTTATTTAAAAAATTAAGTTCCTTAGTTTCACTCAAATTATTTTTCCTCTTTATCCTTATTCTTTATCTCTTCATAAAGTTTTTTTAGATCTTCCTCTGATAAATTTTTATCTTTTAACTTGTCTAAAATCTCCTCATCTTCTTGACTAACATTTTCATTTCTTTGTTGCTCTTTTACTTCACTTCTAGCTTCAAATCCTTTTTTGATATGTTTTGCAGAAACCAAGATTACTACGATAGCAATAATTACTGCCAAAGATAAAAATAGTATTGTCATCATCTCTATTTTACCCTTCCAAAAATATTTAATAATAACACGCCTGAGATAATCAAAATTAAACCTAGAGTACCATAAATGTTTGGCGATTGATTATATTTTAAAATTCCAAACAAAGTTACTGCTGTAATTGTAAGAGCTCCATAGGTTGCATAAGTGAAACCTACAGGGATAACGCTCATAGCTTTTGAGAGGCAAAATATACAAATAAACATATTTGCTACACAGAAAATAGTTGGACCAAGTTTAGTAAAACCTTCTGTAGTTTTTAAGAAACTATTTGAAGTAATACCAGTTAAGGTTGCTAAAATTAAAAAGATATATCCTGATAATAAACTAATACTTTTCATTGTGCTTTTGCAAACTGTCCACCATCTCTAAATCTCCATAGCCATTTTTTCATAGCTTCCTCAACATCAGATGGTTTTATGTTAAGATCTTGTAATGATAGATGATTGTTTGAAACCACGTTATCTGCCTCCGATAATATTTCACATTGGTCTCGAGTTAATATTGGAGGTATTGGAAGCAAACTCATAATGCTACTTTGAATTTTTGCAATCGGCATCGGCATTTCTACAACAAATCTTTTCTTGTTTAATGTTTTAGTAATTGATTTAACCATATCTCCAAAACTAATTATCTTTGGCCCGCCTATTTCATAAATTTTTCCATGATTATCTTTTGCTTCGATAGCCTTAACAATTGCATCAGCAACATCTGTAACTAACACAGGTTGAAATTTATAGTTTATGCCAACAACAGGTATGACAGGTAAAACACTTAATTTAGAAAACAAGTTTGTAAAATTATCTTCTGTTCCACACACAACGCTTGGTCTTATTATTACTGTATTTTTAAAATTTGTTAATGCTTTTAATTCCCCTTGAAATTTAGATCTTTGATATAAAGATTTTGAATTCTCGTTTGCTCCTATTGCACTTACTTGAATGAATTTTTTTACATCTGACTGGGCACATATTTTTGCTACTGCTTCTGGAATATCTCTATGGATTTTCATAAATTTTTGTTTTCTATTCTCGTAAAGAATTCCAATTAAATTGATCACGACATCGGAATTTTCAATTGATTCTTTCAATTCATCAAAATTATTAGAATTCCAATCAATGAGCTCTATAGAGCCTGGAGTGGCTTGAGTCTTTAAATACCCTTTTTGAAAAGCATTTCTGGTAGAAATGATGCATCTGTAGTTTTTCTTGGTCAAATTTCGAACAAGATATCTTCCTATAAAACCTCCACCACCTAAGATTGTGCAAATTTGATTTTTCATGATATTTAGAAACTATATATGAAAATAATTAAGATAAAAGAGGACATAACTTCTGAGATAGCTAGCTCATTTAAGAACAGCATTGCGATAGACACCGAAGCAACTGGTTTACAGATACCTGAAAGAGACAAACTAAGTTTAATTCAGATATGCGATGAAAAAGAAAATGTATATATAATTCAACCCAACAAAAAAACCTTTAAAGCCCCAAATCTTGTTTCTGTACTCGAAAATGAAAAAATTTTAAAAATAGGTCATTTTTTAAGATTTGACAAAAATGCATTAGAGTTTTTTTTAAAATGTAAATTAAAAAATATATTCGACACTAAAATAGCTTCAAAAATTGTTAGAACTTATACTGACGCTCATGGTTTAAAAAATTTAGTACAAGAGTTTTGTAATAAAAATTTGGATAAACGACAGGGCAGCAGTGATTGGAACAAAGATATTAGTGATCTCTCAGAAAAACAATTAGAGTATGCTGCAAATGATGTAATTTATTTACATAAAATAAAATTAGAATTAGAGAAAATGTTAATTAGAGAAAATAGAATGCAATTATTCAATAATTGTCTTGAATTTTTAAATACTAGAGTAGAACTTGATCAAAATGGATTTAAATTTGATATTTTTGAACATTAATGAAAAAAAATAGTTACATAAATTTGGCAAAAAAAGCTGCCAAGAATCAAATTAATGAGTTAAAAAAAATTAATAAAGTATTTAATAGTTCTTTCATAAAGGCAGTAGATTTAATACTTAATTGCAAAGGAAAAGTAGTATTTGCAGGAATAGGTAAATCAGGATTAATAGCACGTAAAATTTCAGCAACGTTTTCTAGTGTAGGGATCCCAAGTTTTTTTTGCGATCCAGCACAAGCTTTACACGGAGACATGGGTCAGATTGAAAGAAAAGACATCTTAATTATATTTTCATATTCAGGTAACACCTCTGAACTTACGAATATGCTTAGATATGCAAACCGTTTTAAAATAAAGATTATCGGAGCTGCCTCTAAATCAGACAGTTTGTTGTTAAAAGCTAGTGATATTAAACTCTTGTTACCAAAAGTAAAAGAGTCAGATGTAATTGGTATGGTTCCAACCTCTAGTACCTCTTTAACAATGTTATTAGGTGACTGTCTAGCTACTACAGTCATGTATAAAAAAAAATTTTCTAAAGAAAAATTTAAAGTTTTTCATCCCGGTGGCAACATAGGTGGATCTTTGCTTTTAGCTAAAGATATAATGGTAACAGGAAAAAAACTTCCAGTTATCAATTGTAAAAAAAGTATTAAAGAAGCACTATCAATAATAAATAAGAAAAAACTTGGAATTGTTGTTGTGCTCAGAAATAATTTTATTGCAGGACTAATATCTGATGGAGATTTAAGAAGAGAAATAAGATCTATTTCCAAAAAAACTAGTTTAGAAAATATTATGACAAAGAATCCTCTCACAGTGAATGAGAACATGCCTGCTTCTAAAGCCCTAACTATTATGAATGATAAGAAAATAACTAGTTTACCTGTAGTTTCTGATAAACACTTTGGATTAAAAAATAAAGCCAAGATAAAAGGAATCATTCACATACATTTTCTTTTACGGCACGGCCTTAGATGATGGAGAGAAAGAAAAGATTAAGAATTATTCAGTTTATTCTATTATTTGTTGGGATAGTATTAATTTATTTTACTTACTACAGTAAAGAACAGAATATTAATGAAACTATAATATCTAAGACAACAAAAGAAAAATTAAAAGAACAAAGCTCTTCCAAAAATTTAGAAAATACAGAAAAATTTGTTAATATTGAATATACCGGCTTAGATCTAAGTGGTAATAGATATATACTCAAATCAAAAGAGGCTTATCTTGATGAAACATCACCAGAGATAATATACATGACATCAGTTGAAGCGATTTTTTATTTTAAAGATGAAACTACTTTGCGTATTTGGTCAAATAAAGGTATTTATAATAATAAAACTTTGGATATGAAATTCATTAATGATGTAAAAGCAAATTACTTAAGTAGTAATCTTTTTGCTCAAAAAGCAGATTATTCAAATTCAAAAAGATATCTAAGTATTTATGATAATGTAAGAATCGATGATATAAGGGGAAACTTAATAGCAGATAAACTTTTATTTGACATAAAAAAACAAAAATTAAATATTACCTCTTTTAATAATGGTAAAATAAATGCTAATGTAAAATTAAATGAAAAAAGGTTTTAGAATATTAAAATTTAAAAAAGACAAACCCATTTTTGAAGTGAAAGATATAAGTAAGTCTTTCGATGGTAGACCGGTTTTGAAAAAGCTTTCACTTAAAGTGTTTCCCGGTGAGTGTGTTGGAGTCCTTGGTCCTAATGGTTGTGGAAAAACTACATTGTTCTCTATAAGCATTGGCGAGCAAAATCCTGAAGGTGGAAAGATTTATTTAAATAGTAAATCTATTGAACAAATACCAATTCATTTAAGATCAAAAGAAGGTTTGGGATATCTTCCGCAGCAAAGAAGTGTTTTTGATATGAGTGTATATGATAATATTCTTGGAATAGCACAAATTAGTATAAAAGATGCAAGCCAACAAAAAGAGATAACAGAGAAATTGCTCGACGAGTTTAATCTACAACATTTACGAAGTCTTAATGCTTCAGTATTGTCAGGTGGAGAAATAAGAAGATTAATGATGGCTAGAGTGATGATTAATAAACCAAAAATTGTTTTATTAGATGAGCCTTTAGCTGCTTTAGACCCTTTAGTGATACAGGATATACAAAAATATATTTTAAAAATTCAATCAAGTGGAACAGCTATTCTTGTCACTGATCATAACGTTAAAAATTTATTTGATATTACAGATAGAAGTTATGTTCTTGGTGAGCATACTGTAATTGCAGAGGGAACTTCTCGAGAACTATTAAAATCTTCAAAAGCTATAGAGCATTATTTTGGATCACAATTTTCATAAAATTAATGCCGTTAAAAAGATTTAATTTATTTAATAGAGAGCCAATAAGGCCATTTAAAAAAATAATAAGAGTCGACTCAGATAAATCCTTGTCGATCCGAAGCTTTTTAATTGGAGCGATTAGTCAAGATATCTCTACAGTTAAAAACGTATTAGAGTCCGAAGATGTTTTTTCTACTATTAATTGCTTAAAAAAGCTTGGTGTTAAAATTAAGAGAAAAAAACCTGGATTCTATATTGTTCATGGAAAAGGGTTAGGATCTTTGTTTGCCAAAAAAAACTTACAATTAGATTTTGGTAACTCTGGAACTCTAGCTAGATTGATAGTTGGAATACTTTCATCAACACCAGACATAGAAGTAAAAATTAAAGGTGACAAATCATTAAACAAAAGAAGTATGAAAAAACTAATAATGCTGATGTCAGAGTTTGGAGCTGAATTTTTACCTAAAAATAAATATAATTTTCCTTTAAAACTTATCTCAACCGAAATGCCCGTTGGTATTAATTATAAAGCAGGTGTCTCTGCTCAATTAAAAAGCGCAGTAATTTTAGCAGGGCTAAATTCATACGGTACTACGGAAATCATAGAAAAAGAAAAATCAAGAGATCACTCAGAAAATTTACTTCGCGCAAACGTAAAAGCTATACAAATAAAAAATGGAAGAAAAAAAATTATAAAAGTATTTGGCAAAAAACAATTAAGTTCAATCAATATAGATATACCTGGTGATCCGTCTAGTGCCGCTTTTTTTACCGCGCTTACTCTTTTAAAAAAAAGGTCTTCTCTTAAAATTAAAAAAGTTGGTTTAAATCCTACAAGAATAGGATTCTATGATCTACTTAAAAAATATGGGGCAAAAATAAATTTTTCTAATATTAAAAAAAATAATAATGAAATATATGGTGATATAAATATAAAGAGTTGCAAAATAAAACCATTAAAAGCTTCAAAGGAATACTATGTTAAAGCAACCGATGAATATCCAATATTATTTGTCATTGCTGGTTTAACAAAAGGTTTGTCAACTTTTAAAGGCATTGGAGATCTAGCGAATAAAGAAAGTAATAGAATTAAAGAAATGCAAAAAATTTTAAAACAAATTGGAATTAAAACAGTTTCAAATAAAAACGAAATAAAAATTTATGGAAAAGACAATATCAAAATCAAAAATAAGATAATTAATGTCCCTAGCTTAGGTGATCATAGAATATGTATGGCCTCGCTGATACTTTCACTGCTTTTAGGTATAAAAATTAAAATTAACAGTTTCGAGACAGTTTACACTTCATCGCCATCATTCTTAAAAATAATTAAATCTCTTGGGGGGAATTATGAAATTAAATAAAAAAGTTTTTCAAATAGCTTGTGATGGTGGAGCAGCAACTGGAAAATCTACAGGCGCAAAAATGATAGCTAAAAAATATAAGCTTAAATTTCTTTCTTCAGGAATATTATATAGGTATGCTAGTTATCTTTTGATAAAATATAAACCAAAAAACCAAACAATTTTTTTAAGGAAAAAATTTAAAAAATTCAGTTACAAAAAGGTTGATATTATCAATCTTCATACTCAAGAAATATCAAATTATAGCGCGGTCATAGCAAAAAAAAATAGTATTAGAAAAGTATTAAAGAATTTTCAAATTTCTTTTGTAAAAAAAAATAAAAATTGTTGTATAGAGGGAAGAGATATAGGAACAAAAATATTACCGAATGCTGATCTCAAATTTTTCTTTAAATGTAATTTAAATTTGGCTGCTTATAGAAGGTATAAAGAACTAAAAAAAAGAAATAATAAAATTAAACTCAAAGATGTTAAAAAAGCCTTAAGAATAAGAAATAATCATGATCTCAAAAGGAAAAACAGCCCTTTAAAAAAACACAGAAATGCGATAGAAATCGACACCGGAAAATTAAACAAACGCGAGATGCTGAATATGATGTCAAAACACGTGCTAGAGTTTTTAAAATAAAATATGTCAACAGAACAAGAATTAAAAAAAACCAATCCTTTAAAACAAGAATTCCAAAGTCTATTAGAAGAAGATTTCAAAGATAGAAAATTAAAAGAGAACGAAATTATTAAAGCCACAGTGACTGAAATAATGAAAAATTTTATTGTAGTTGACTGCAAAGCTAAATCAGAAGGAATGATACCTATTGAGGAATTTAAAAATGATGACGAATTATCTAAACTTAAAGTAGGATCTACTATCGATGTTTACTTGGAACGAATCGAAAGTGCCCGTTCAGGCGAAATAGTTCTCTCTAGAGAAAAAGCTCGAAAAATGAAATCTTGGAAGAAAATGGAAAAGGTTTTTGAAACACAGGAAGAACTCACTGGCTATATAACTGGAAAAGTGAAAGGTGGTTTCATATGCACTGTAGACTCGCTAGCTTGCTTTATGCCTTCATCGCAAATAGATGTGAGACCTCTAAAAAAAATAGATCACTTAATGAATACGCCTGTAAAAGTAATTGCAACACGTATTGATAAAAATCGGGGTAATGTTTGCGTTTCAAGAAGGGCGGTTCTTGAAAAAAGTAAAAATGCAGAAGTTGCAGAAGCTTTAAAAAATATTAAAGAAGGTGACATAGTAGAAAACGCTATTGTTAAAGCTACCACAGACTGGGGAATATTTTTAGATATTCACGGTATTGATGCCTTGCTCCATGTGTCTGATTTAAGTCATGGAAGAGTAAAAAAGCCAGCTGATCTTGTAACCATTGGTCAAAAACTTAAGGTAAAGATAACTAAAATTGACCCTAAGACAAATCGTGTTTCCGCATCTATAAAAGCTTTAACTGAAGACCCATACGAGAAAATAGAAAAAAAATATAAAGTTGGTGAAGTGTACGATGGAACAGTAACAAAAATAATGGACTATGGTTGCTTCGTCCGAATCGAAGATGGAATTGAGGGATTGATTCATTCGAGTGAATTAGACTGGACAAATAGAAATATTAAACCAAGTAAAATACTTTCAGTTTCTCAAAATATTAAATTTAAAATCGTAAACATAGATAAAGAGTCAAAAAGGATTTCACTATCATATAAAGCAATTTTAGATAATCCGTGGGATAAAATTAAAGATAGTGTTGGAAAAGAAGTAAAAATAAAAGTTAATAACGTTACTGATAAAGCAATTTTTGGAGAACTATTAGACTCTAAACTAACTGGTATGCTTCACTATAAAGAGATTTCTTATGATGAAAACATTGAGAACCTAAAAAAATATAAAAAGAATGATACTTTGAGTGTACAAATCATAGATATAAAAGATGATAAAATTAGATTTTCAAAACGCGCTTTGGACAAAGATCCTTTAGATTGGTTTAAAGATAATGGTAAAAAAGTTGGTGATGTTATAACTACAAGAATTCATGAAGTTTTGAAAACTGGAGTAAAGGTCACAGTAGACAAAGATAAAAAATTAATTTTTACAATAAGAAAATCTGATTTAGCAAAAGAATCAGCAGATGCAAGACCAGAAGTTTTTTCTCCTGGTAACGCTTTAGATGCAAAAATTACTGAGCTTGATTTAAAAACAAGAAAAATAAAATTAAGTGTGAAAGCTGCTCAAATAGATGAAGAAAAGTCTTTAATAGCAAAATTTGGTGAAGGCGCTACAAAGTCGGGTGCTACGCTAAAAGGAATTTTCGAAAAAGCTATTGGTGGTGGTAAGAAAAAGAAAAAAGAAGAAAAATAATTGTCAAGGCCAAAGTTAGTTAAACGATTAAAAAAAAAACATCCTAAACTTTCTAATAAACAACTTAATTCCATCATCGATAATTTCTTCGAAAGCATAGAACTCGCTCTTAAGGAAAAAAAGTCAGTAGAATTGAGAGATCTGGGAACTTTTTTTACTAAAGAAATAAAGGAAAAATATTCTGCGAGAAACCCAAGAACTGGGGGGCTGATTTATGTTCCAAAAAAGAATAAGATAAGATTTAGAGCAAGTAAAAAATTTAAAGAATTTTTAAATCAATGAAAAAAATATTCATAGCAGTTGATACTACTGACCTTAAAAAGGTGAAGAAAATAATTTCTCAATCACAAACTAAGAAAATTAAAATTGGTTACAAATTTGGACTTGAATTTATGAATTCTAAAGATGGAAGAAATTTTGTTTCAAAATTGAGAAATAAGATCATCTTTTTAGATCTAAAATTAAATGACACTGTTAATACGATGTTATCAGCTGTGAAAGCATTGAGAGATTTAAGGATAAATTACCTCACCGTACATATTTCCTCTGGCTTAGCTGCCTTAAAAGCTGTAAAAAAAGTATCCCATTGCAAGATTGTTGGCGTAACTACTTTAACATCACTTAACAATAAAGATTTAAAAACAATAGGGTACAATAAATCTGTGAAAAATCTTGTAGCTCATCAAGCGAAGCTTGCAAAAAAAGCTGGGTTAGATGCTTTAGTTTGTAGCCCTCATGAAGTTAATATAGTAAGAGAGATCTTTAAAAAAGAAATTATTACTCCTGGTGTACAAATAGGTAAAAAAAATTATGATCAAAAACGTTCTATGGAAGCCAAAAAAGTCAAATCTGATTGGCTCGTTATTGGGCGTTCCATTACAAATGGAAACACTAAGAATAATATTCAAAAGCTAATAAAATCGTTATAAAAGAATTGTTAATGAAAATTAAAAAAGGAATACCGCTAATCGATCAGCATGACAAAAACTATATGTACGGCGGTAAATTTGGTGGTAATTACATTCCCGAAACACTAAAAAAACCAATAGATGACCTAACAAAATTATTTTCAAAATTAAGAAAAGAGAAAAAGTTTCTCAGGGAAAGAGATTATCATTTCGAGACTTACGTTGGTTCTCCTACACCTTTTATTAAACTTGAAAATTTAACTGATCATTTAGGGGGCGCACAGATTTACGCAAAAGTAGTATCTGAAGCTAATGGCGGAGCACACAAAATTTATAATGCTACAGTTCACTGCTTGATAGCTAAAAGAGCGGGTAAAAAATATATAGTTGGTGATACTGGAGCCGGTTATGCCGGGAAAATGCTCTCAATGGCAGCAAAAAAATTTGGCCTAAAATGTAAAATTTTTATGGGGGCCAAAGATATTAAAAGACAAAGACCTAATGTCGAAGCGATGAAAAAGAATGGTGCTGAAATTGTGCCAGTCACAACTGGAAGTCAAACTCTTGTGGATGCGGTAAGTGAATGTATGCGATATTGGGTTTCTAATTGTGATACCACTCATATGTGTGTTGGATCAACTGTAGGTCCTAATATTTTTATAAAAATTTGTGCATGGAGCACAGCTCAAATTTCTAGAGAACTAATGTTGCAAGTCAAAGAAGAGTTTGGGCGAATTCCAAAAAAAATGAAATTGTTAAACTGCGTGGGTGGAGGTAGCTCAGCAATGGGATTTTGGAATGAATTTATGGATACTGATGCTCAATTTGTTGGGATTGAAGCTGGTGGTCCAAAAAATAGTAAACTACATGCAGCTCCTTTGACTAATGGATCTAAAATTGGAATTTTACATGGCGCTGCGCAATACGTAGTTCAAGATAAAGAAGGTCAAATAGGATCAACCGAGTCAATTTCAGCTGGTTTGGATTATCCAGGTATTTCACCTTTGCATTGCTTTCTTAAAGATACAAAAAGAGCTAGATATACATCAGCTAGTGACGAGGAAGCCTTGAAAGCTTATGAATATGTTTCTAAAATGGAAAATATATCTCCATCTTTAGAACCTTCGCACGCATTTGCAGAAGCAATTAAAATTGCACCTAAATTAAAATCTTCAGACATAATTGTTGTAAATTCTTGTGGAGATAGCATTAAAGACAAAGATATTATAAAACAGAGATTAGGATCCTATAGAAGATGAAATCAAAAATTGCTTTAGCATTTGAAAAATGTAAAAAAGAAAAAAGGCCAGCTCTAATTACTTATACTGTAGCTGGCGACAATACAAAAGATAATTCATTAAAAATTTTAAATTCAATATCCAGTCATGCTGATATTGTTGAACTTGGTTTCCCACATAATACACCCATAGCTGATGGTGGACAAATTCAAGGAAGTTCTCATCGAGCTCTTAAAAAAGGAATTAAACTCAAAGATGTTTTTCAAATTGTAAAAAAATTTAAAATGTCTAATTCTGAAAAACCAATAATCTTAATGGGATATTTCAATTTAATATATCAAAATGGAGAGGCAAATTTTATACAAAACTGTAAATCATCAGGGGTAGATGGTTTAATTGTAGTTGACCTACCATACCCTGAAAATAAACAATTTGCATATAGATGTAAAAAAAAATCAATAAATTTTATTCAATTATTATCTCCAACAACATCAAAAGAAAGAATGAGAAAGATTATTAAAGACTCTCACGACATGATTTATTATATCTCGATGTTATCTACAACTGGTGGTAAACTTAAAGTTTCACCCAAAAAAATTCTACAAAATTATAGTAAAATCAAAAGAATCAACCCTAAAAAGAACTTGGTAATAGGTTTTGGAATTACCAATAAAACTATATATTCTCTCAAAAATGCTGATGGATTGGTTGTAGGTAGTCAATTATGTAAAACTATTACTAATTCTATTAAAAAAAAACAAAATCCTGTCACAATTTTGAATAAGTTGGTATACAGTTTAAAAAGAAAAATTTCATGAATTGGATAACAAAATTTATTAAACCAAAAATTAAATCGCTTTTTGAAAAAAAATCCTCAAAAGTCGAAGAAAATCTTTGGACTACATGTGGATGTAAAAATTTAATTTATAAAGAAGATCTTAAATCAAACTTTAATTGTTGCCCTAAGTGTGGTGCTCATCATAAGTTGTCATGTAAAGAAAGATTTCAATTATTTTTTGATAAAGGTGAATACGAAGTTTTAAAAACTCCATTGCCAAAAGATGACCCATTAAATTTTGTTGACAGTAAAAAATATACAGACAGATTAAAAGAGGCCAGAAGTAAAACAAAACAAGATGATGCTATTTTAATTTCTAAAGGTAAAGTAAATCAAATCGATGTTATTGTAGGGGCTCAAGATTTTAGATTTATGGGGGGTTCTTTTGGTGCAGCATCTGGAGAAGCATTCATAGCAGGCGCACAACACGCCATAGAGTCAAAAGCCCCATTTATTTTTTTCAGCTGTTCTGGTGGTCAAAAAATGCAAGAGAGCTGCATTGCTCTTGCACAAATGACTAGAACAACTCTTGCTGTGAACGAGTTAAAAAGAAAAAATATTCCTTTTATTGTAGTTTTAACAAATCCTACTACTGGAGGCGTGACCGCTTCATGGGCTATGTTAGGAGATATAATAATTTCAGAGCCGTCAGCTATGGTGGCATTTGCAGGTGCTAGAGTCATAAAAGATACCGTGAGAGAAAATCTTCCAGAAAATTTTCAAACAGCTGAATTTACTAAAGATCACGGTTTTATAGATTTAATAGTCGAAAGACGACATTTGAATTCTTCAATTGGAACACTTTTAAATGTTTTATTGAAAAAACAAGAGGCACAAGCTAAAAATAACTCTACTAATGTCTCCGTCGAACGCAATTTACAGTCAGCTAGCTAATCACAATCTTTTTAATAAGAGAATTAAATTTGGTCTAAAAAGAATAAGATTAGCTTTATCAAAGCTTGGTCATCCAGAAAAAAAAATAAATAATGTAATTAGTGTATTAGGAGAATCTGGAAAATTTACAACTTTATCATCTTTGAAAAGTTTTATAGAGGCTAACGGTAAAACTGTATCAACTTATATCTCACCTTCAATTCAAGATATTAGAGAAAGATTTTATATGGGAAAAAGATATCTAACTCATAAAAAAATAAAAGTTACTATTAAAGAAATTGAAAGATTAAAGATACCGCTTACAATTTATGAAGTACTTACTTTGGTATATGTAATAAATGCATCAAAATTAAATGTGGACTTCCACTTAATTGAAACTGGAGCTTTATGGAAGCACGACTGCGGAAATATCTTTGATTTTCCTCTCGCTCAAATTGTTGTAAATATAAACCTTCAGCATAAAATATTTCTCAAAAAGAAGACTCTTGATGAAATAATTCATGAAGATGTGGGATATTTAAACAATTTTTCAAATATCTATATAGGTAAACAAACACCCTATGTATTGAAAAAAATAAAAGTTCATTTAAAGAAGAATAAAAGTAAAATTAATTACCCTGATGCTTGGAAATTAATCAAAAAAGGTAATCATTATTTTTATCAAGATAAGAAAACTAAGATCAAAATCAATACTAATAATGTGCACTCAAAAGGCATGTTTGAAAATATTGGTCATGCAATAAAAATAGCTTTAGATTTAAAGGTCAGCAAAAAAATAATTGAAAAAACTTTACCAACTCTAACTTTCCCAGGAAGATTTAATTATTTGAAAAATGGCAAAATCAAAAAAATGTTGCACAAAAATGAAGCAATAATGATTGACGGTGCGCATGCTCCAACTGATGCTAAAAATTTACATGATTATCTTAAAAATTTAGAATTGCCAAAATATGGTATTTGGTCAATGACAAAAAACAAGGAACCAGATTTATTCATCAAAGAATTGAAAAATTCATTTAAAAAAATATTCACTGTGCCTATTGAAAATGAAAATAGTTCTGTAACAGCAAAAGAGCTAAATGTGATTGCTATTAAGAATAAAATTAATTCAGAAGAGTGTCGAAATGTTAAAGAGGCCTTAAAAAAAATAAGTAATGATGAAAAAAAAATTATAGTTTGTTTTGGTAGTCTTTATAATTGTGGAAATATCTTAAATAAAAACTAAGAATTTGTAATCCAGTTTTTTAATTCTTGTTTTCCCGGCCAGCCAACTTTTCTAGAAACTTCTTTCCCCTCTTTAAATTTAACAAATAAAGGCACACCTTTACAAGAAAGCATAACAGGAGTATTTGCTGACTCTTCAATATCTAACTCGCCAATTTCAACATCATTCTTTAGTTCTTCAGCTAATTCATTGCATGGAGGAATAGCCATTTGGCAAGGATTGCACCAAGTAGCCCCGAGTTTTAAAATTTTTGTTTTGTTTCCTGTTTTTACAAAATTTTCGTAAGTATCATCTGTAACTTTAATCATAATTAATAAATAAATATTTATTCTTTAAAGTCAACTACGCAGAAGAGTAAATTTTTTCCAACTCTTCAACGTATGCGTTAATTTCATCAAGAATATCTAAGTGCTCAGATCGGCCTTCTTTTTCAAATTTTGCTCTCAAGGTATCTATTTCAGAATAGGTTCTTGGAATAGTGTTCCATTTTTCATTGTTAGTGCTTAAAAGCTTTTTAGCAATATCTTTATGGATTAAATTATAATCTGTTTTACCTAAAAGTTCAGGTTTTTCCTTATATAGAAGTTTTTTTCCAAAATACTGCAATCTATCATCTTTAAATTTTGAGATTACACTTAATTTTTTATCCCAATCAACTTTATGAAATTCAGGCATGATTTTGTTATCTTCTGGAGAAGTAAATTTAGCATAAATACTTTCCTCGTTATATAAATCTTCTTGTGATTTTGTTTGTTCCTTTTCTTCAATTTCAGATCGTTTAATTGAAATAATTTTATCTCCGAAATCTTTACTACTTTTAATCATTTTAGCTCTACTTTCTAATTTTGACATCCCAATCATTTTATACTCTTCAAATTTTTCTGCGTATGAAGGATTCATTATTACAGGATGCTTATTATGCCTAAGAGTTCTTATAAATTTAGGTTGTTTTTTCATGGCAGCTGTTAATTCTATAATTGGCATTTTTAAATAAGGAGAAGGATCATGCTTCAAATCAAAACAAAGTGGCCACTGGTATTGTGGATGTTGGCAAACAAAGGTTTGAACATAAGGTCTACTACGACCATAAAAATACTCATTAGTACAAAATAATTTTTCTTTTTTTATCAATTCAAGAGAATGATTTTTGTCTAAGGTAAGTTGACTAGCTTTCCAAACGTTTGGAGCCTTTTTTGAAATCAATTTAGCGATACCAACAGTTGCCAAAACATCTCCTATTGCACTGTGAGCATTTCCATGATCAATTCCATTTAAAGGAGCCATTTGATCTAATTTATAAACATCATTTCCTTTTTCATTTTTAGAATTTTTTAGTGTATTAGGATAATAAAGATTTGCTGCACGCGCTAAACTTAGCATATCTCCTCTTTTATTGCCGTTAGTACTAGTAATATATGGGTATTCCAATGTTTGAAATAGTGTACTTCTTAAAAATTCTTCGTCAAATTCAATGCTGTTAAAACCGATATAAGTTGCCTTGCCCCATCTTTTTAAAGTTTCAACAAATTGTCTTATCATTTCATAATGAGAAAGATTAGAATTTTTTAACATCAAAGGTGAGGTTTTATTTACAATCAAAGCCATTGCTTCAGGAATAATTCCTGGACTTAATCTACATCTTGCATCAAAACGATCTAGTTCGTCTAAATTATCATTCGTTAATACAGCACCAATTTGAATTATTTGACCCCAATGTTTATTAGAAGAGCTGGTCTCAAAATCATAAAAGACAAAGTTAGACATAATTTATGTTTACTTGAGAACTTTTATCTTTTCTGGATTTTCTTTCAAGGAATCTGTTACCTGTTCAGGATCTTTAATGTTTCCCAGTGTGTTCATTATCGATCTAGCATCTCTTCCAAAACCATCGGTTGCAGTCATGGCTTGTTCTAATTTTTTTCTTAGATCTTTAATGCCATCAAAATGCTTTTCAAATCTGGAGCTTATGTTCCTTAAATCACTATATATTTGGGTAGCATGTTGCTGGACCTTGAGAGTTTGAAATCCTAAATGATAAGATTGTAACAAAGCAGATAATGTATTAGGGCCTGAAATTGTTACTTTATATTTTGTTCTAAGTTCTTGTAGTAATAATTCTTTTGTTTTTGGATCCCTATAACTTGAAAGTTCAGAAAACAATCCCTCAGTTGGAACATAAACTATTGCAAAATCAGTACTTTTAGGAGGAGCTATATATTTTGTGTGAACCGTTTTAGCTTTTAATCTGAAAGCTGCAGCTAAATCTTTTCTAGCTTCTGCTTGAGCATCTTTATCGTTCGCGTTATATGCATCGTCAATAGCTTTATATTTTTCAACAGGCCAATGACTATCAATAGGTAAAAGTACATCTTGGAGTTTGATCGCAAATTCCACTGTCTCGGATGTATCATCTTTCATTTTTACATTAGCAATAAATTGTGATGATGGTAATAAATCCTTAAGAAGAGCGCCCAATCCAAATTCAGCAAGTGTACCGTATGTTTTAACACCACTTAAAATTCTGCTGAAATTATCTTGGCTTTTATTTAATTCACTTACTTGTTGATTAAATACTGAAACTTTTTCATCAACTTTAGTTAAGGCTCCAGTCATATCTTTTGCGATTTCTTTGCTCATGGATCCAAAAGATTGACTAAAGGAATTTTTTAAAGAATTTACTTCGTCTTTAAATATTTGCTCATTGTTTGTTTGCTCAGGTTGTTTTCGTTTTAAAAGTATTACTAAACCAACCAAATTAGCAGCTAAAAGCAGTACTACTACTAGACTTATTATCGAATCCATAATTCATTATATAACATTTAATTGGTTAATGCTTTTTTATTTGCCAAAGAACCACATGACGCATTAATATCTCTTCCTCTGCTTCTTCTAAACAAAGATAAAAATCCAGCATCTTGTATAATCTTTGAAAATTTATCTATATTTTCCTGAGTTGCAGCCTTAAAATTTTTATTAGATAATGGATTAAATTCAATTAAATTTAGTTTTGAGGGTACTTTTTTCATAATCCTAATTAATTCTTTTGCATGATCATTTGTTAAATTTTCATCTAAACATATCCACTCGATAAAAATTGGTAATTTTGTTTTTTCATAATATTTTTTTAATTGAGGTATTAACGAATTAATTGAATACTTATCATTGATAGACATCAGCTCTGATCTATGTTTTGGTATTGAACTGTGTAAACTCCATGCAAGATAAACGTCTAATTCATTTGCAGCCCACTCAATAGCATCTATATTATCTTTTTTAGTCCCAATACCTACGGTGCTTACAGTTATTCTGGTTCTTCCATATTCTAAACCATCTTTATTTTTTGAATTGTCTATAGCAATTTTGACATTATCTAAATTTAAAAAAGGTGAACCCTCACCCATTAAAACTTGATTAGTAATTTTTTTTTGTGTAGACCAATCATTAATATAATCCTTACATAAAATAATTTGTGAAATAATTTCACCGGGAGACAGATTTCTTACCAATTTCTTAGAAATTTGAGCAGTTGCACAAAATTCACATGAAAGATAACACCCTACTGAAACAGATAAGCAAATTGTATACCTGGTCTTAGATTTATCTGGGATAAGTACCGTTTCGACATTTCTTTTATCCTTTAGCTCTAAAAGAAACTTAATTGTTCCATCTTTTGATTTTTGAATATCTACTATTTTTGGTTTTTCCAAACTAATCAAATCTTTTATCTTGTTTTTTAATTCTACTCCAAACGTTGTAAGCTCGTCGAAATCTTTAATGTTTTTTTTATAAATTGCATTAAATAGTTGTTGAGATCTCATCTTAGCTTTTTTTGACTCAACTTCAGCTTTATCGATTAAGAATGTTTTAAGCTGATTAAAACTCAGATCATAGAAGTTTTGTTTTTCCATCTATGAGATTATTAAATGCTTGAGAGGGGTTTTAAAACCCCTCTCTATAAAGATTAAAGTTTATTTTTATCAGTTTTTAAATGCTTAAGCACTTTTCCAGCGTTTTTACCTTCTTTAATTAAATATCCGCTGGTTCCATTAGCGTTTGCCTCTGGGGCTTCTACTGATTTACTAAGTTGCTGAGCAAGTTTAGCCTCTGACTTATTTCGGCTGAACTTACCAAGCAAACGTGAAAATCTATCCATCACATCTCCTTTCTTTCAACCTACTTTTTAACTCTTTATAGAGTCCTGCATGTAGATGCAGAGTCTTTTTTTCCATGACATATGGACAATCAAACTTTATTATAAGGTTAATAATTGTCAATGGATAATAAACTTTTAGGTGTGATCATTATAGGTTTTGGGCTTTTATTGCTTTTAAGTGAGCAAGAATACTCTTTTTGGTTCTCTGCGATAGCACTGGGTATTGGAGCAGGCTTCGTTATTCGTAGACCTGAAAAAAAAGATGAGGAAAAATAAAATGTCAAAAAAAATATTCATAGTTTATGGACATCATAATACCAAAAAAAGTTTTAATGCTTCAATCAGAGATACCTTTATAGATGAAGCTAGAAAAAATGGTCATGAAATTGATTTAATAAATTTACACGATGAAAAACCTATTTCATTTTATGATGGATCCGAACCAGATGAACAAATATTAGATTATAGAAAAAGATTGGAAAAAAGCGACGTACTTTTTATGATATCTCCTTGCTATAATTTACGAGCTACTGCAATATTAGAAAACTGGATAGATAAAACTCTCGCTCCAAAATTTTTTTTTTCATTTAAAAGAATAGTTGGTAACTGGGGCTATCCTATAGCTGGTGCAATGAAAGGTCGACAAGCAATTATGTCGATGAGTTATGGCGGTAATTGGTTTAGTATTCAAACTTGGTTTCAAAATATTCCTTTCAGAAGAATTAAGGCTGGGGTTTTAAAGCTTGGAGGAATGCGGACACAATATATACGGTTCTATGAGGTACTACCTGGGATGTCTCAAAAAATATTTGATAAACACATGGATAGAGTTAGAAAATTAGCTAGACAATTATAGATATGTCCAAAAGATATTCAGGAAAAAGCCAAAAAGATCGTAGCTTTATGAAAAAAGCAAAATTAAGCTTTAAAGAAAAAAGAAAATTGAAAAGAGAAAAGAAAAATAAATAATGTGTGGGAGATACGCTGTAAAAAAATCAACTCTATTAGTAGCTAATAGTTTAGTAAAAAAAAATATAAATGTTGATTTAGAACAGGATAATTTTAATTGTTCACCAGGTGGAAAATATCCAGTAATTAAATCAGCTACTAACGGAAAATATTTAGAAATGACAACTTGGGGACTAAAATTTTCATGGGCAAAAGAAGATTTTAGACCACTACACAATGCGAGATTAGAAGGAATAGATACAAAAGTAAGTTTTAAAAAATTGATAATTAATTCAAGAGCTATAGTTCCTTGCTCAGGTTATTATGAATGGAAAAAAACAGATAATAAGAAGATTCCTTTTTATTTTACCAAAGTTGATAACCAAGATATTTTTTTAGCAGGCATTCACGATAATGGACAGTTCTGTGTAATTACTAGGAATGCGGAACCAAATAATTCAGAAGTACACCATCGACAACCTGTCATTGTTCCAAAATCTCAAATTAATAATTACTTTAACTTAAATAATAATGCAGTTGAATTTTTAAATAATACAATCCCTCCAAAATTAAAGTTTTTCGAAATCTCGACAGATGTGAATAATCCTGCTAAAAACGATCCATCAATAATAAATCCAATAAAATAAATGAATAACATTTCAATATCTCCAGGTAAAAATAATGTTGGAGCTTATGTAAATGATCTAAATCTAAACGATCTTAAAGAAAATCAAACAAATCTAATAAAAGATATTCTGAATAAATATGGAGTTGTTTTTATCAAAAAACAAAATTTAGACTCCAAAACATACCAAAACTTTGCTCAGTCTTTAGGTCAATTAGTTGAATATCCAAGATTAAAAGGCTTAGAGAATTATCCATTTATAAATGTCCTTGAAAGAAAGCCGACGGACAAAAGCATTGCTTTTGGAGGATCTTTTTTACATCAAGACACTTCTTATTTAGATAAAGACAGGCCTCGATATACAATGCTTATGGGCATTGAGATTCCTGACAATCAAGGAAATACTATCTTCTCTTCGGGTTTTAATTCTTATAAAAAATTGCCCGAAGAAATAAAAGAAAAGATAAGAAATGCTAAAGGTGTTTTTTCATCTGCAGGACCAATCTCAAAGACTCGTAGAGAATTAGAGGCTCGCTCTGGTATCAAATCTGCTCAAGTAATGGAAGCTGAACATTCAATTGTCCATGAAGTAAATGGGCAAAAATCTCTGTATATTTCGCCTGGTCATCTTATGAAAATAAAGATCAATGAAAAAGAAAATAAAGAAATAAAAAAATATTTAATTGATCATGTTAACAAAGATGAATTTATATTTTCTTATAAATGGGATAAAGGGGATATAGTAGTTTGGGATAACCTAAGTATTATGCATAAAGCTAGTGAAGTAAAAAACTGCACACGAGTGATGCATCGTATTACTATAAAATAATTTAGTCTATCAAAGTTGTAATGTGACCCATTTTTCGACCGGGTCTTATGTCTTTTTTAAGATAATCAAAAAAAAATTCATTTTGTTTAAACTTTTTTTCTCTGAACTTTAATATTTCATCACCTAAAATATTTAACATTTCTGCATTAGAAATCTTTTTATTTTCTATATAATCAAGATCACAAACTGCCCTTATGTGATTTGTAAACTGACAAATCTCATAGCTGTTAACAGAATGCCAGAATCCATTATGACATCTGTTAGCATACTCATTAAAAAAAAGATCATCTTTTTCATCAACCATAAATTCTAAATTTAGCGTTCCTAAATATTTTAATTTTTCTGCAAATTTAATAGTAATTTCTTGAGCTTGATTATATATTTTTTTGCTAATATTAGCTGGAATTTTCGAATTTCTTAAAATACCATTTTCGTGTTTGTTTTCTGTGGGTTCGTATATTGAAATTTTTCCATTTTTGTACCTAGTCGCTGCCACTGATATCTCTTGTTTAAAATCTAGAAATTTTTCCAAAATATATTTTTTACTAAAATCTATTTTAGGGTCAATATCGTCGGTAGATTTAAATCTAAATTGTTGTTTGCCATCATAACCCCCTGAAACAGATTTCATTATGCAATTGCCATATAGTTGAATTCCCTCTTTTAAATCCATCAAAGAATTAACGGTTTTCCAATCAGTAGTTTTAATTCCAAGATCGTTAGCAAATTTCTTTTCTAATATTCTATTTTGAGCAACTCTGAGAGTATCTGGTGAAGGATGGACTTCTTTTTTACTAGAAATAATTTTTAAGATCTCATGAGATAGATTTTCAAATGCATAAGTACATATATCTACTTGCTCAATAAAATCTTCTATTAATTTTTTGTCTTTTAAATTACCATAAATAAACTTATCGCAAGAATGTTGGGCGGGGCCGTTTTTATCATCTGTAAGTATTATTGTTTTTATTCCTCCAATTTTTTTTGCAGATTTTACAAGTTGGGTTTCTAATTGACCGCTATATAAAATTCCTAGCGTGATATTTTTTGACATTTATTTTGGTTTTTTTTTGATGGATTGGGTTTGAACTCGTTTCCATTTTTCAAGATTAGATCTTACCTTGGTATCAAATGTTCCAATAATTGAGGCTGCGTATAATCCTGCATTAAAAGAACCATTTATTGCCATTGTTGCAGTTGGGCAACCTCTGGGCATCTGAACTATAGATAATAAACTGTCTAATCCTTTCAATTTTTTGCTTTCAATTGGGACTCCAATTACTGGCACGGTTGCTAATGATGAAACCATACCTGGTAAGTGAGCTGCCCCCCCTGCTCCTGCAATTATCACTGCAAAACCTTTTTTGGCAGCATTTTCTGCAAATTCAAACATTCTTTTAGGAGTTCTGTGAGCTGAAATTGTCAAAACTTCAAAATTAATTTTTAAAGTTTTTAAAATTTTTTCAGCATCTTTCATGACGGGGTAATCAGATTGCGACCCCATTATGATTGCTACTTTGTTATTTTTTTTATTGAGTTTCACAAAACAATTTAACAATTATTTTAATAAAAACAATAGAGTTTTGTTTTCTTTTTTTTGACTAATTTATGCCAATCAAAACACAGATTTTTCCAACATATTGTAGATATGAAAATATTATCTATTTTAGCATTGATGATTTTTTTAACGAGCTGTGCAGGAGGTAACATCTCTAAAGTCAAATTTGGCAAACGTTGTACTGCGGCTGACGAAAATGGTCTTAAAGAGAGTTCATACGTTTGGGTTATTAGTAAAGATGCCTTAAAATCGTTCGATAAAAGAATAAATAAATCAAATTGCTCTAAAACCTAAATAAATATTTAATTTTTAATATTTATGATAATAAGGGGTTTATGAATAGACATTTACCCCTTATTATAGTTCTTATAATTAGTCTTTTTTTTAATTTTAACTTAATGGCTATGGATAATAAACCCTATCATCATATTTATAAAGATGGGAAGCTTTTTGCCTTTAGAAATTTAGAGGGTGGACCTAAAAGAGATCCTAATTTTAAATGGAATTGGAAAGTTTTTAGAGATGAAAAAAAAAAATTAGAGATAAATTTCCCTTCTGATCATGTAATTGAAAGACAATTAGCTCTTAAAAATCTCCAAAAATATAAATCAGACTCATATGTTATGTGGCTCGATCACGCTAGTTTTATTATAAAACTTGGAGATACAACAATCATTACAGACCCTGTTTTTGAAAAGAATTATGGACCTTTGTGGTTTGGACCTAAAAAATATATTAATTCTCCTTTAACTCTTAAAGATCTACCCAATATAGATTTATTTATTGGAACTCATAATCATTATGATCACTTCTCAGTCCGAACTATTAAAAATTTTCCTTATAAAAGCGCTAAAGTTCTTGTCCCACTAAAACTTGGTAAATATTTTACAAGAAACGGTTACAAGAAAGAAAATGTTAGCGAGATGGATTGGTATGATAAAATAAAAATTAATGAGGATATAACCATAACAATGTTACCCGCCCAACATTGGAGTAAACGTTGGATATGGGGAGATGGAGATACAGATAGAAGTCTTTGGGGCAGTTTTCTTATAGAGTATAAAGATAAAAAAATTTTTTTTGCATGTGATACCGGTCCTGCTCCATTTTATACTCAGTTAGGGGAAAAATTTGGACCAATTGATTTAGCTTTCGGAAACATTGGTGCCTACAATTTTTATCCAATAATTCCTGTAAAAGATAAATCAGTATTTCACACTAACCCCGAAGAACTTTTATCTTTAATGCGAGATTTAAAAGTAAAAAAAGTAGTTGGAATGCACTGGGGTACAGCAATCTTAAGTTTAGAAAAAATTTGGGAGCCACCAATTAGATTTAAATCAAACGCAGAAAAATTTGGATATAGGAAAGAAGATGCAATTATATTTAAAATTGGTGAATTAAAAAAACTTGATGAATTAATTAACTAGCTTTTTTTTTATTTCTTTCTCTATCAAGAAGTTGTGTCAAGCTTTCAACCATCATGTCACTAGCTTGAAATATCTCAGAAGGCTTAAACTCTGTCGAAAAATTTTTTTCAGGATCTGATTTATCCTCAATTATAATATTGCCATCTGCTGACTCAGAATTTAGATAAATTAATAAAAGCCAGTCCTCATCAGGTGAGTCATCAAATTTAATTAGAATTTCTCCTCTTTCCATCCTAAAATCTAAACAGCGAAATATACTTAAATACTTTGGTACATATTTTCGATTTAATTGGAAGCATAAACTGTGAGCACTTCGCCAAAAAGACTCTAGAGCGTATTCAATTTTTTGTCGTTCTAGATAATAATTTTTTTCTTTTTCTAAAAGAATTACTCTATCATCACCCTCTGCAACACTAATTCCTAACTGTTCGACTCTCTCTCTTATTTTTTGATCCCTTAATTCTTGATATCGTTTTTTTATAGCAATAATTCTTTCTTCTACTTCTTTATAATTTTCTCGTTGTTGGCTTAGTACAAATTTTTCTAATGATCTAATTTCGTTTGACTCTCTTTGACGGAATTTTTCAATTTTTTTCTCAAGTTTAATTTGTTCTAGAAATTTTCTTTG
>JAOOLP010000029.1 GCA_028408795.1 Candidatus Pelagibacter sp. | reverse complement strand
TTGGATATAAGAAAGAATATAACTTTATATTGTGATTTAAAAAAAATAAGCCCTTCATTTAGAAAGAGATTTAAAGATATAAGATTTATTGATGTCAAACAGTTAGATTTAATTCTCTCAAAAATTAATGATAAAAAAATTTTAATAGATCCAAAAACATGCTCCGTGTACTTCGAAAACTTATTAAAAAATAATAATACCTTATTATATTCTGATCCAATCAGCATACTAAAATCTATCAAATCAAAAAATGAAATTAAAAATATAATTAAATGCCATATTTTTGATGGTGTGGCTTTGACAAGATTTTTATTCTGGATCAAAAAAAATTATAAAAACGATAAAATTACAGAAATTAAAGCTCAAGAAAAGTTATTAGAATTTAGGAAAAAAAATAAAAATTTCAAGTTTTTAAGCTTTCCAACTATATCTGGATCGGGACCGAATGGTGCTATTATTCATTATAAGGCAAGCAAAAGTTCAAATAGAATTTTGCAAAAAGGAGACATATACTTGGTTGACTCGGGAGGGCAGTATAATTTTGGCACAACTGATGTTACCAGAACAATATCTCTGGAGAATAACGATAAATATATTAAAGATATTTTTACAAGAGTTTTAAAAGGTCATATTGCAGTAGCAACTTTTAAAATAAAAAAAAATACCAGCGGATCACAAATAGACACTTTAGCCAGACAATATTTAAAAAAGATAAATTTAGATTATCCTCATGGCACAGGACATGGAGTAGGTTATTATCTTAATGTTCATGAAGGTCCACAGGCTATATCAAAAAACAATAAAGTTTCTTTAAAGGAAGGAATGGTTATCTCAAATGAACCTGGTTTCTATAAAAAAGGCAGATTTGGAATAAGAATAGAGAATCTTATTTGGGTAAAAAAAGTTAAAAAGAAGTTTTTATTTGATAATTTAACTATGGTTCCAATTGATAAATCTTTAATAAATATAAAAAGCTTAACAAAAAATGAAATTAGTTGGGTTAATAACTATCACAATGAAGTTCTTAAAAATCTTAAAAAATTGATGGGTAAAAAAGAGTTACCCGAACTTAAAGAGGCATGCTCAAAGATTTAATATTTTATACCAATCCTTTTCACTAATTATTTTAATATTTAATTTTCTAGCATTTTCTATTTTTTTCTTAGTAGGTTTTGAATTCCCCATAACTAATATATCAAGTTTTTTACTTATTGATCCAAGAACTTTTCCCCCATTATTCTCAACTAATAATTTTGCCTCAGACCTACTCATTTTTTCAAAGCCTCCAGTGAACATTATATTTTTATTTGAGAACTTCCCTGATTTATTTTTTTGTTTAAAATCTTTTACTTTTAATTCTTTTATAAGGCCATTAATTATTTCAATATTCTTCTGATTAGAAAAAAAACTTTCAATTGAGTCTATTTGCGTTCCACCAATGCCGTCTAGATTAATTAAGTATTCAAAATCCTTTTTCTTATCGCTTTCATTGAAAAAAATTGAAAATTTTTTTACAGATTTAAAATATCCTGCTAAAATTTTTGCATTTTCTTGACCTATATGTCTTATTCCGATTGCAAAAATAAATTTGTCTAATTCAATATTTTTTGATTTTTCCACAGCTTTTTTAAGATTATCAATTGATAGCTCCCCCCATCCTTCTAGTTTTTTAATCTTATTGTAGTCTATATTAAAAATATCTGATGGTTTTGAAATGAGTTTAAGATCCCAAAATTGATCTACTACTTTTTTGCCAAATCCATCTATATTAAAAGCATCTTTTGATACGATATGCTTTAGTTTTTCTCTTGCGATAAATTCACAATCGTAACCTCTGAGGCATCTTCTAACAGCATCTACTTTTTTTGTTGATTTGTTAATTTCTTTTTGAGTAGTAGATCCACAAAGACATTGTTCAGGAAATTTAAATTCTTTACTCGATTTAGCTCTTTTAGATTTATCTACTGAAATAACCTGAGGAATCACATCCCCTGCTCTTTGAATTTGTATAGTGTCTCCAATTCTGATGTCCTTTCTTTTTATTTCATCCTCATTGTGCAAAGTTGCATTTGAGACAACAACTCCACCAACAGTAACTGGATCAACTTTTGCAACTGGAGTAATTGCTCCGGTTCTTCCAACCTGAACAACAATATTTTTAACTTTTGTAATTGCTTTTTCAGCTGAAAATTTATAAGCAACAGCCCATCTAGGTGAATTAGATGTATTCCCTAATCTTTTTTGTAGACCTAAATCATTAACTTTATAAACAATACCATCAATATCATAATCCAATGAAGATCTAAGTGAGTCTATATATTTATGCTGTTCTTCAATTCTATCTAGGTTTGTGACAGTTTTGACTAATGGATTTATAGAAAAACCCCATTCTTTTATTTTTTTTAAAAACTCTGACTGAGTTTTTATTGTCATAGGTTCAATAGCACCAAATCCATAGGCAAAATATTTGAGAGGTATTTTTGAGGTTACGTTAGGATCTTTTTGTCTTAATGAACCTCCTGCAGCATTTCTGGGGTTGGCAAAGTTTCCTTTTAAATTTTTAAAATCTTTTTTACCTATATAAATTTCACTTCTTATTTCTAGCAAAGTTGGTGGGTTAGCATCCTTTATTTTTTTTGGAATATCTTTAATAGTTTTCAAATTCTCAAGTATATCTTCTCCAGTAGTTCCGTCTCCTCTAGATAATCCTCTTGTAAGAATTCCATTTTCATAAATTAAACTTGCAGATATTCCATCAATTTTTGGCTCTGAGTGTAAGTCAAAATCTTTATTTTTTATATTCAAAAAATTTCCAATTTTACTAACAAAATCTTTCATATCCTCTTTATTAAATGCATTTGACAATGAAAGCATTGGTTTTAAATGTTTTACTTTTTTAAATTTATTAGATGGCGTAAATCCAACTAAATTTTTATTCAAATTTAAGTCAATTAAAAACTTGTTTGTCCTCTCTAAATTAATAATTTCTTTTTTTAAATCATCATATTCTGAGTCGGAAATTTTTGGACTATCTTCGTTAAAATAAA
>JAOOLP010000028.1 GCA_028408795.1 Candidatus Pelagibacter sp. | reverse complement strand
CAAAGTTAAGTATATTCTTTATAGAAAAGACCGTATCTCTCACTTGTCTAGTAAAATTTCAGCGTATATCATTAATAAAAAAATGGGGTGGTGTGATGATCCCAGGTCGAAGGATTACAATAAATTGATTAGATATCCTTTTAAATATAGTGCGGAAAAACTTTATAGAAAAGACAATATTTACGACATAATTTTAGTATTAAACTACAATTTTAATCCTACAATTAAAAATAAAGGAAGTGCTATTTTTATTCATGTTGCTAGAAGAGACTACAGGTTTACAAGAGGTTGTATTGCTGTAAGTAAAAAAGATTTAAAAAAAATTGTTAAACAAATTGATAAGAAAACAATAATAAAAATTAATTAATTTCTTTCTCCAAAAATAGAACTTCCAATTCTAACATATGTAGCTTTAAAAGCGATTGCATCAATATAATCTGAGGACATTCCCATGCTTAATTCTTTAAGACCTAAAGATGAGTTTAACTCAGATACACTTTTAAAATATTCTCTAGTTTTATTATCGTTAGGAGGCAGAACCATTAAACCTAAAATATTCATTTTTTTTTCTTTGACACAATAATTATAAAATCCATCAACCTCATTGTATGGGATACCTGATTTTTGGGACTCATTTCCAATATTTACTTGAATAAAATAATTTATTGACTTGTTAACAGCACTTTGACATTTGGAGAGAGTGTCAGCTAACTTTTGACTATCTAAAGAGTGAATATAATCAAAAATCTCGACAGCTTTTTTTGCTTTATTGGTTTGAAGTTTTCCAACCATATGTAGTTTAAGATTATCTTTATTTTTTTTAATTTGTGACCATTTAGCATCGGCTTCCTGTACTTTATTTTCTCCAAAGTGATTATGACCATGATTAACTAAAGGCATAATGTGATCCAGAGAAAAGGTCTTACTTACTGCTACAATTTTAGTAGAGTTTTTTTTATCTACTTCTGAAATATTAGATTTTATTTTGTTAAATCTTTCAATTATGATGCTCATATGTTTGCCTTAAAAAAAGAATATTTTCTTATAATAGAGAGTATCAAAGATATCAATTTAAGTATTAAAAATAAATCAAACAAAATCAATATTATCTATAGAAGAAGAAAAAAAATAGAAAATATTGGTGAAGTCAAACAATTTAGAAGAATATGCAAACGAAAAAGGTTAAACTTTTTTGTATCAAATGACCTTGAATTAGCTACCAAATTAAAAGCAGATGGAATTTATATTTCAGCATTTAATAAAGATCTAAGCTTAAGTAGACTGAAACATTCTAAATTAAGAATTATTGGATCTGCACATAATTTTAAGGAACTCAACATAAAGATTACGCAAGGATGTAAGGATATACTGTTTTCAAGAATTTTTAAAACATCATATGTAGATAAACCAAATTACTTTGGGATTACAAAATATAATCTCTTAACTATGAAATTTAAACACAACCTAGTTCCTTTAGGTGGAATTAGACTTACAAATTTAAATAAATTAAAAATTACTAAATGTAACGCTTTCGCTATTTTATCAGAGGTAAAAAAAAAGCCGGCTATAATTAGCCGGCTTTTTTAAATAATTAACTAGTTACGTATTAAAACGCAGTTTTAATACTAATTGTTCTAGTGTCGTTATCTGTATCTGTTACATAACCACTGTTTGATGTTTTAGCATCTTGGAATGCAAGTGTTAAACCACCAACTGTGTAAGCAACGTTAATCGCTTTTGTTTCTTGCTCTATCTCACCACTTGTGTGTAAGTGTCTATCAGATTGATAAACGTTGTAAGAAACTGCCATTTCATCGTTTACTGCGTAAGCTATACCTAAGATATCATCTTTAAAGAATCCATCTTGTGCTTCTGCACCTGATGACCCTGCCGCTTGGTAACCTTTTTTCTGGTAACCAACTTTTAGAGCTCCGATTGGCATTACTACTGCTACAGTACCACCTTGTTTTGATTGAGCATCAGTTGCTAAAGAGTCTGAATTTTCATACCCTAAAGTAATTTTTGCACCACCAAGAGGTGTTGAACCAATACCTGGTACTCCTGATAAAGGTATACCAACATTGATTGACTCAGCTGAGTCTTTTGTTTCGTCTGCAGTTCCAGAAGCTGCTTTTTCGTTGTTAGTTGTTCCGTCTAATCTTGGGTAGTAAGAGTATTTCACTGAAATACCTGTACCTAAGATATCGCCGTTTGAGTACGCTATGCTCATTGATCCATCCATACCTGAACCGAAGTCCGTAGTGTATGATCCTGAACCTGAACCATTAGCTTCTTCAAAAGCTGTTGGCGTAATGTCGTCAACTGCGTTTGCAGCGTCGCCATTGTTCGCAACTGTAAATGTTCCCATGCCAGTCGCTAAACTATATGTGTGGTCAGCGCCTGAATCACCTAAGAACGTTCCGTCAGTAGCTAATGACATTGACACAGTACCGAAGTCTGTATCTGTTGAACCGCTAAACGTTAAGTCTGTATTCATACCTAACGGGTTACCAGTTACTCTGTCTTGCTCTGACTGATACGTAACGTGCATAGAACCAGTTACTGACATTTCACCTGCGTTAACAGATGTAAATGCAAATAATCCAGCTGTAAGAGCTACGATTAGTTTTAGTTTTTTCATTTGTTCTCCTATTATTTTATTAATAAAATATATTTTCTATATTTATTGACGTATAAATAATGTAATTTATGAGTAATTTCCTCATTTTAGCCCTGAAATAGCAATTTTTGCACCTAGGGTGATATAAATGCAACACTTAATAAAAGCCTTAAATATATGGATTTTAAGCTAAATCACAACTTTTAATATATCAAAATTTAAGTTATTTTCACAAAATAAGCATGAACACAAATTCAAATTTCAAAATTATCCTATTTCTCTTCTCACTCTTCTTAATTCTAAGCTCGTGTGGCGCAGGTGAGAAATTAAAAAATATAAGAAAACCTGTTGACCTTGCTAAAACTCCTTTAGATCCTGATGAAAGGGCTAGAAAAAATATTGAGGAAGGAAAAGGTATATCTATAGGATCAGCTTTTGGTGGAAACAGGAATACCAATTATGAATTTAGCACTTCTAATCCAATGTGGAGAGCTTCTTTAGAAACTTTAGATTTTTTACCTTTAACTACAGTAGATTATTCCGGCGGGATGATTATTACTGACTGGTATTCAGACACAGCTTCAGACAAAGAATCTATTAAAATTTCACTTAGGTTTTTGGGCAATGATATTAGGGGTGAAAATTTAAAAGTAATTGTCCACAAAAAAACTTGTAATTCGAGTCTCGATTGTAGAGTAAATTTATTGGACAAAACTAAAATTAAAGAAGAA
>JAOOLP010000027.1 GCA_028408795.1 Candidatus Pelagibacter sp. | reverse complement strand
TTTGCAGAAATAAATAAATACAATTTAAGCTCTATTAATGCATTTAGAAATGCTAAATTTTTAAAAAGAGAATTAAAGCTTTTTTAATCAAGTTTATTAAATATACTTATATTTTTAATTAAACTATAATATCAAAATCAAACAATGAATAATAAATATATAAAAATTTTCGACACTACTTTAAGAGATGGGCAACAAGCCTCAGGAGCTAATCTCTCAATTTCTGAAAAAATAAAAATTGCAAAGTATTTAGATAAGCTAAAAGTAGATATAGTCGAAGCTGGCTTTCCTATTTCTTCAAAAAAGGAGTTCAATTCTATAAAAAAAATCTCTCAAATTTTGAAGCACTCGCAAATATGTAGTTTAGCGAGACACAATAAAAAAGATATAGACTTAAGTATCGAAGCTATGAAAAAGTCTAAAAATAAAAGATTACATCTCTTTATTGCAACAAGCGATTTACATATGAAGTACAAATTAAATTTAAAAAGATTTCAAGTTTTAGATTTAATCGAAAGCACTATGAAGTATGCTAGAAATAAAATTGGCGATATCGAATGGTCATGCGAAGATGGAACAAGAAGTGATCCAAATTTCATAATTAAATGTTTTCAGCTTGCGATTAAATATGGAGCTAAAACAGTAAATATTGCTGATACTGTTGGATATACTACACCTTTTGAAATGAATAAACTTGTAAAAAAAATTTTAAATTCTGTTAAAGGAATTGAAAGATGCAATTTATCTGTTCACTGTCATAATGATCTTGGAATGGCTACTTCCAACACTTTACAAGCAGTCGTGGCAGGAGCTAATCAAGTTGAATGTACAATAAATGGTTTAGGTGAAAGAGCTGGAAACGCACCACTAGAAGAAGTAGTGATGGCAATTGAGACTAGAAAAGATTTTTTTAAAAAGAACACAAAAATAAATACTTCATTACTTAAAAAAAGTTCAGAAGTAGTGTCAAAATTATCTACTTTTACTGTAAGTAAAAACAAACCAATTGTTGGAGAAAACGCCTTTGCTCATGAGTCCGGTATCCATCAACATGGAGTAATAAACAAAAGGGAAACTTATGAAATAATGGATCCAAAAAAAATTGGGCATAAAACTGAAATAAATATAGGTGCACAGTCAGGAGTGAAAGGAATAAAGTATAAACTTAAGTATTATAAATTAGACTACAAAAAAATTAATTTAAAAAAATTTGTCAAATTTTTTAAATCAAAAGTGAAGAGCCTTAAAATTGTAGACAAGTCTCTTTTAATAAAATTACACTCAGATTTTAAAAGACAATATAGATAGTAAGTGAAAAAAATCAAAATTTGCATAACATGTATTAATGGTTTTTTAACCTATGATTTTGTTGAGTCATTAAAAAATCAAAAAGATTTTAAGTCTTATTTAATCGGTATTGATATATCAGATGGAACAAAAGGAGCTATACTTTGTGATAAATTCTATCGGGTTTCAAGCCCAAAAAAAGAAAAAAATTATTTAAATGATATTAAAAAAATATATTTAAAAGAAAAATTTGACGTAATTATTCCTCTTTCAGATATAGAGAATTATATACTATTAAAAAATAAAGATTTTTTTGAAGATTTAAAAATAAAATTCAAAATGCCTTTTAATAATTATTCAACTGCGAGTCTATTCTATAATAAAGAAAATTTTCTTGAGTACTGTAATAAAAATAAATTTCAGACAGGAAAATATACAATTGTCTCTTCATACGCAAAAGTTATCGAATTTGTTAAAAAATATAAATCTAAAAAATATATTTTAAAACCTGTCAGAGGAAGTGGCACAAAAAATGTTTTTTTGATAAATGATAAAGTAAAAAAAAAAATCAAAATATTAGAGTCACGGGATTGTGATGAAGTTAATTTTAAGATTCTCAAAAAATTAAATATTTTTAAAAACAATGAAGAATTTATTTTAATGCCGTATATAGATGGAAATATCTACGATATAGATTGCATAGCAAAAAACGGAAGAATAAAAGAATTCTGTATTAGGTTGAGAGAAATCAAAAACAGATTTATGTTTTATTCTACTGGCCATCGAATTGTTAGGGATAATAAAATTAAAAAGTTAATTAAAAATTTTGTTGGTAAACTTAAACTAGATGGTATTTGTGATTTCGACGTAATAAAAAAAAGGAATAAGATTTATTTGTTAGAGGCTAGTTGTAGATTTAGTGGATCCGTTGGTGTATGTACGAGTTCTGGCATGAACTTCCCAGCTCAAATTATAAGATATTTAATGAATATGAAAAAAAAAAACTATAAACTTAAATACAATGAATCATTTAGGTCATTTTTAGTTTTTAAAAAAATAAAAGACACAAAAAAAAATATTCTTTTAAATGATTATATCCCACATTATTCTAAACAACTAAAGTATTGACTTATTAGATGTTTTCTAAAAATATGAAAATAGCAAATTTGAATTTATCTCATAATGATAAATCATTACTGATTGCGGAAATTGGAATTAATCACGAGGGTAATTACCAAAGGTGTTTAGATATGATTCTATCCGCAAAACGCGCTGGTGCTGACTTAGTAAAATTACAAATAGCTGATCCTTCTTCAGATTATTCAAGTAAAACCAAATCATATAAAATTTTTAATTCTGCAAGCTTTTCAAAAGAGGAAATATTTAATATTTACAAGTTCTGTAAAAAAAAGAAAATTAAAATTTTTTCAACTTTTGGAAGAAAAAATTTTGAATTTTTTAAGAAATTAAATCAATGTTGCTTTAAAATTTCTTCTAGCTTATTTAATGATTTTTTTTTCATTAAAGATATTCTAAAACAAAATAAGCCAGTTATTCTATCTTCCGGTATTTCAGAACTAAAAGATATTGATTTGTTATTAAAATTAATAAAAAGAGAAAAATTTAAAAAAGTTGCGTTGTTACATTGCAGATCACTTTATCCAACCACTCCTGAAAAACTTAATCTTTCGAGAATAGCTTTTTTAATATCAAAATACGGTATAATCACTGGTTTTTCAGATCATTCAAAAGGTACAGAAGCAGCAATAGCATCTATTCATTATGGTGCAAAGATTATAGAAAAACATTTTACTTTTGATGACAATAGAAAAGGGTATGATCATAAGATATCTTTAAGACCTAACGATTTTAAAAAAATGTCAGATGATATAAGAGCAAATGAAAAAATGATAGGTAAGCATGATTATACATTAGATGAAAACAGGTTAGATTTTGATAAGATTAAAAAAGTTACAAGAAACTTTATAATTTTAAAAAATATTAAAAAAAACTCAAAACTCAAAAAGAATGATTATACTTTAATGAGAACAAATCAATTAAATTGTTA
>JAOOLP010000026.1 GCA_028408795.1 Candidatus Pelagibacter sp. | reverse complement strand
AAAAATTAAAGGACAAAGGTTCTCTTGTAAAAATTGAAAATATTAAAAATAAAGTTCCATATGGAGATAGATCAAACACTATAATTGAACCTTTCTTAACAGAGCAATGGTTTGTTGATGCGAAAAAATTATCCAAAAAACCAATTAAGATAGTTAAAGATGGCAAAACTACTTTTTTTCCAAGCAACTGGTCAAAAACGTTTTTTCAATGGATGAATGATATAGAACCTTGGTGTATATCTCGACAGATATGGTGGGGTCATAGAATACCCGCTTGGTATGATGAAAATGGAAATATCTTTGTAGCTGAAAATGAAAAAGATGCAGTAAAGCAAGCAAAGAAAAAAAATAGAAACAAACAATTTAAATTAAGACAGGAAACAGATGTTTTAGATACTTGGTTTTCATCAGCTTTATGGCCTTTCGCTACTCTTGGATGGCCAAACAAAACTAAAGAACTTGAAAAATTTTATCCAACTTCAGTTCTTGTTACTGGTTTTGATATAATTTTCTTTTGGGTAGCAAGGATGTTGATGATGGGAAATTATTTTAAAAAAAATACACCTTTTCATAAAGTATATGTTCATGCCTTGGTAAGAGATGAAAAAGGGCAAAAAATGTCAAAGTCAAAAGGCAATGTGATTGATCCGTTAGATTTAATAAATGAATATGGAGCAGATAGTTTAAGGTTTACTTTAATTTCGATGGCCTCTCCAGGAAGAGATGTAAAATTATCAAAAGATAGAGTTACTGGAAATAGAAACTTTATAACAAAAATTTGGAGCGCAAATAATTTTTTAAAACTTAATAATTGTAAATTATATAAAAAGATAAATTTGGCCTCAATTAAACTTCCAATTAATCATTGGATTTATAACGAATTTACAAAAACACAAAATTTAATCACGAAAAATATTGAAATATTTAGGTTTGATGAGGCTGCTAGGATTGCATATCAATTTGTTTGGCATTCTTATTGCGATTGGTATTTAGAGTTCCTAAAACCTATTTTTAATTCAAAAAATAAAAGTGAAGTTAAAGAAGCTAAGGCTTTCTCATCATTTATGATGGCAAATATTCTTAGAGTTCTTCATCCGTTTATCCCTTTTTTTACTGAGAACTTGTGGTCTTTAAATGCTTATAAAAAGATTTTCAATAATTTCTTAATCTGTTCCAGTTGGCCAGATTTTAAGATGATTGATAGATTTAGTAAAAATCAAAATAATATAAATAATTTAATTGAAATAATTTCTAACATTAGATCTACTAAAGCAGAGTTAAAAATTACGCCAAAATTATATTGTGATATATTTTTTGATGATAAACCGGGGAAACTAAAGAAATTGGTAAATCAAAATATAAATTTGATAAAACAGGTTGGTAGAGTAAATAATGTTCTTACAAAAAAGATAAGAGATAAAAATTCAATAGATATCTTAGTTCTTAAGGAAAAACTTTCGTTAAACTTTAATGAGGATATAAATTTAAAATCTCAAAAAGAGAGAATTTTACAAAAAATTGAAGCAATCAATAAACAAATAAGCAGTTTAAACAATAAGCTCAAAAATAAGGCTTATGTGACAAATGCACCTAAAGAAATAGTGCAAAATGATAAAAATTTAGTTAAAGAATTAACTATTGAAGATGGAAAATTAAGAAGTATTGTGTCTAGTATTAATTAAATGTCTAAATTTGATAAAAAAAAACTACCCAGTCGTCATACTTCTTTAGGTCCAGATAGAGCTCCACATAGATCTTTTTACTATGCAATGGGAGAAACCGAACAGGATGTGGCGAAGCCGTTTGTAGGAGTTGTGTCCACTTGGAACGAAGCTGCACCTTGCAATACAGCTTTAATGCGACAGGCACAGTCAGTTAAAAAAGGAGTAAAACAATCTGGTGGAACGCCAAGAGAATTTTGCACGATTACTGTAACAGATGGTATTGCTATGGGTCATGAAGGGATGAAATCATCTTTAATTTCCAGAGAAGTTATAGCTGACTCAGCAGAGCTAACTGTGAGAGGACATTGTTATGATGCACTAGTTGGTATTGCTGGATGTGATAAATCACTACCAGGCTTGATGATGTCTATGTTGAGATTAAATGTGCCTAGTGTATTTATTTACGGAGGATCAATTTTGCCAGGAAAATTTAAAGGAAAAGATGTTACAGTTGTAGATGTGTTTGAAGCAGTAGGTAAACATTCTTCAGGCAAAATGTCTTCTGAAGAATTAAAAGAATTAGAATTAGTAGCTTGTCCAAGTGCTGGAGCTTGTGGAGGTCAATTTACAGCTAACACAATGGCATGTGTATCTGAGGCGATAGGATTGGCCTTACCTTATTCAGCTGGGACGCCAGCACCTTATGAGGAAAGAGACAAATACGCTTATGAAAGTGGTCAAGCGGTTATGAATTTATTAGAAAAAAAAATTAAACCAAGAGAAATAGTTACTAAAAAATCTCTAGAAAATGCAGCGACTATTGTAGCTGCAACTGGAGGCTCCACTAATGCAGCCCTTCATTTACCTGCACTAGCTAATGAGATAGGAGTAAAATTTGATTTAATGGACGTTGCAAAAATATTTAAAAAAACTCCTTATCTTGCTGATTTAAAACCTGGAGGAAAATACGTTGCAAAAGACATGTGGGAAGCTGGAGGTGTTCCAATGCTTCTTAAGACTTTGTTTGACGGTGGATATATCCACGGTGATTGTTTAACAGTCACAGGCAAAACGATGGAAGAAAATTTAAAAGATATTAGATTTAACAAGAATCAAAAAGTTTTGAGAGAATATAATAAACCTTTATCACCAGATGGTGGCGTAGTTGGATTGAAAGGAAATTTGGCTCCAGAAGGTGCAATTGTAAAAATAGCAGGTTTAAAAAAATTACAATTTTCTGGGACCGCACGATGTTTCGACAACGAGGAAGACGCAATGAAAGCTGTTCAAACAAAAAAATATAAAGACGGCGATGTAATTATAATTAGATACGAAGGTCCTAGAGGCGGACCAGGCATGCGTGAAATGTTATCTACAACAGGTGCAATTTATGGGCAAGGAAAAGGTGAGAAAGTTGCTTTAATAACTGATGGAAGATTCTCAGGTGCAACTAGAGGATTTTGCGTCGGTCATGTCGGGCCAGAGGCTGCTTTGGGTGGACCGATTGCTTTGCTCAAAAATGGAGACAAAATAGATATTGATGCAAAAAAAGGAACTATAAACGTTAGACTAACCAAATCCCAGATGACTGCTAGAAGAAAAAAATGGAAAGCAAAAAAATCTCAATTTGGTTCAGGAACTTTATGGAAATATGCTCAAACTGTAGGTCCAGCTTATCTAGGAGCACCAACACACCCTGGTAAGAAAAAAGAAGTCAAAGATTATTCTAAAATTTAATGAAAATTAGACCAGTTATTTTGTGTGGCGGTGCTGGAACTAGGCTTTGGTCTGGTAACGAAAAACATCAAGCTAAACAATTTATAGATTTCGGTGGATGGACATTGTTTGGAAGAACACTTGAGCGCATTAAAAGTCCATTGTTTGATTATCCTATAATAAGCACTAATCTTAAATACTTAAAAGATATTAGAAAAAACCTAAAGAATAAAGGGATAACTAAATATAGAATAATTCTCGAACCAGCCAAGAAAAATACAGCACCTGCAATTTTAACATCTGCTCTAATAAAAG
>JAOOLP010000025.1 GCA_028408795.1 Candidatus Pelagibacter sp. | reverse complement strand
ATTAACTTTAGAGGAGTTATTTGCAATTGGACCAAGTATTTCAGTGCTCATGGAAGGATATAAAGATAAAAATGGTTTAGTGAGTTTAAGAGGAACGCTCGTCCCAGCTAAGAATTTAAACAAATTTTTGTCAAAAATTCCTGTAATTGGAAAAATAATCATACCAAAAGATGTAGGTGAAGGTTTATTCGGTGTAAGTTTTAAAATGAAGGGACCTCCTGGAAAAATTAAGACAACAATTAACCCAGTTAAAACTTTAACTCCAAGATTTATTTCAAAAGCATTAGAAAAATCTAAAGAGTCTAAATAATTTTGATTAAGTAATGTTTTTTTTTACCAAAAGAGATCTTTAAAACTTTTTCACTAAAATCTTTGGCAGAAATAACTCTGTTTTCATCATCAAGAGTTATATTATTTATCTTTATAGCTTTCCCTTTTATTGCTCTTCTGGCCTCACTTTTGGAAGACATAATTTTACTTGAAAATAGTAATTCCAAGATCTTAATTCCTCTATTAAATTCTTCTTTTTTATATTTAATCTCTGGCAAGTCTATTCCGGCACCTCCAGTTTCAAAAGTCGATTTAGCTGTTTGTTCAGCTTTTTTTGCTGCAGTCTTTCCATGTAAAATTTTTGTGGTTTCATTAGCTAACAAAATCTTGAGTTTATTTATATCGGTTTTTTTCTCCATTAATTTATCAATTTCTTTTGTTTCTATTTCTGTGAAAAACTTTAAAAAACGCTCAACATCTTTATCGTCGGAATTTCTCCAAAACTGCCAATAGTCATAAGGAGAAAACAAACTTTCATTTAGCCATATAGCTCCCTTTTCAGTTTTTCCCATTTTTGTTCCTGAAGCTAAAGTTATAAGTGGAGTTGTTAGTCCAAAAGAATCTTTTTTAATCATTCTTCTAATTAACTCCACACCATTAATAATATTCCCCCATTGGTCTGAACCTCCGATTTGTAAAATGCATTTTTTTGTTTTGAATAATTGATAAAAATCAAAAGCTTGTAAAATCATATAATTGAATTCCATGTAACTTAATGATTGTTCTCTTTCTAGCCTTAATTTAACACTATCAAACGTCAGCATTTTATTTATTGTGAAATGACTACCTATACTTCTTAAAAATTTAATGTAGTTTAATTTTGATAACCAATCATAATTGTTTACGAAAATTGGCTTAGTTTTTTTATCAGTCATATTTAAAACTTTTGAAAAAACTTTTTTTATATTATTTATATTTTTAGATATCTCAGATTTTTGTAAAATTTTCCTTGTTGAATCTTTTCCTGAGGGATCACCAATTAATGTTGTGCCACCTCCAAGTAAAATAATTGGACGATGACCATGCTTTTGCATTAATTTAAGAACCATTATTTGAAGCAAACTACCTACATGAAGACTATTAGCGGTACAGTCGAAACCAATATAAGCGTTTATAGAATGTTTGTTACAAATTTCGTTGAGTTTATCTAAATCAGTGCATTGATTCAGGTAGCCCCGAGACTGCATTTCATATAAAAAATTATTTTTCATAGAACAATTTAATTAATCCACTATTATACAAAAATTGTTATAAATAAATAAAAATATGATCAAAGAATACACATCTTTAGGTTTTATGAGCGGAACCTCTGGAGATGGTGTAGATGCCTCTATAATTTGCTCAGACGGTAATACTAAATACGAGGTGATTAAAGATCAATATTTTGAATATGAGCCTGATGTTTATAAAAAGTTCCATAATATTAAATGTCAAATTAATAGTGTTAATGAATTAGAACAATTTCAAAAGGAGTTAAACGATTTAGAAAATAAGATCACATTATTTCATGGTAAGATTGGAAAGGAAATGATTAAAGATAGAAAAATTGACATCATTGGTTTTCATGGACAAACTATTTATCATAGTCCCGAAGAAAAAATTTCTAAACAACTTGGAAACGGAAAATTATTGTCACAATTATTAAAAAAAAAATGTTGTATACAATTTTAGACAAAGGGATATTAAAAATGGTGGAGAAGGTGCTCCATTATCACCAATTTTTCATAGATTAATTTCCTCAAAATTAAGATTTAACACTCCCTCCTGCATTTTAAATATTGGGGGGATATCTAACATTACTGTAATAGAAAATACGAATTCTTCAAAGTTTTTTAGTAAAGATATTGGTCCAGGCAATTGTTTAATCGATAACTGGATAAGAAATAATTCATCAAAAAAATTTGACCAAAATGGCACATTGGCTAACAAAGGGATAATTAATGAAATTATATTAGAGCAAGCACAAGAACTTTTTTCAAATAGGCCAAATTCTAATTATTCTTTAGATACAAATGATTTTGATGTTTCGTTCGCAAGAGGATTATCTTTAGAAGATGGAGCAGCTACATTAACAAATTTTACTGCAAAAATTATTAGTTCAGCCATTAACATGTCTTTAAAAAATGAAAAAAAAAAATCTATAGAAATTATAGTTTGTGGAGGGGGTAGGAAAAATTTAACATTAATTGAAAACATAAAAATAAATTTAAAAGAAGATTTGTTATTAAAAAATATTGATGAATACGGTATTGATGGTGATTTTGTAGAGTCACAAGCATTTGCATATTTAGCTATAAGATCTATTCTAGGATTGCCGATTTCTTTTCCAAGAACAACTGGATGTGAGAGTCCAACAACAGGTGGTGAAATTATTAAATTTAAATAAGAGCAGTTTTATCTTTGATATATTTTTCTATTTCTATAGTTAGATCTTTCTCTTTATTTTTAAAAAAATGGTTCGAATTTTTTATTTTTGAAAAATTTACTTCCACTCCTTTTTGACTTTTAATTCTATTATCGAGTTCTATTATACTTTCTTTAGTTACCAGCTCATCGTTTTCACTGTAAATGACTTGCCCTGAAGTAGGGCAAGGAGCTAGAAAAGAAAAATCATAAACGTTCGGTTGTGGCGAAACTGCTATAAAATTATTAACTTCTGGTCTTCGCATAATTAATTGCATACATATTAATGACCCAAAGGAGAATCCAGAAACCCAACACTGACTATAATCTAAGTTTTGTCTTTCAATCCAGTCCAGAGCGGCCGCGGCATCTGATAACTCACCTTGACCGTTATCAAAAACACCATCACTTTTTCCTACTCCTCTAAAATTTACTTTAATAACTGAAAAACCATTTTTTAAAAAAATATTATACATTAATTGAACAATTTTATTATTCATCGTTCCACCGTATTGTGGATGGGGATGTAATACAATTGCGACTGGTGATCCAAATTTTGGATTTTTGTAGTATTTTGCCTCAAGTCTTCCTGCAGGTCCTGGAATAAATATTTCTAAACTTTTTGGTTTCATTTTTAGTAATGATTATTATTTACAAAAAAAAGTTAAACTTTATAGCATGTTTTTGTGCGTCAAATATATTTTTTTAATTCCTAGTAGAGGGGTAGGAATTAGTCGATATTTATTGTATTACAACGCTAATTTATGAAATTAACTACTAAAGGAAGATATGCAGTAATGGCTATGGCAGATCTTGCCTCTAACGAAAGCATAGGTCCGATAAGTTTAAAAGAAATTTCTATAAGACAAAATATTTCTTTAGCTTACCTCGAGCAAATATTTATTAAATTAAAAAATAATAAACTAGTTAAGAGTTCAAGAGGAGCCGCAGGAGGGTATATTTTAGATAAACCGGCATCAGAAATAAAATTATCAAATATAATTTTTGCAGTCGATGAAGAAGTAAAAATTCTTAATTGTAAAAAATCATCAAAGAAAGGGTGTACAAACAAAACAACAAAATGCATCACTCATAATTTATGGGATCAATTAGATCAACATATCAATGGGTT
>JAOOLP010000024.1 GCA_028408795.1 Candidatus Pelagibacter sp. | reverse complement strand
GGTACTTTAGATATGCACCTGGTTCAAAAGATCATAATTTATTAATCAGTGATGAATTAAATTACAATCTTGATTTTATAGAAAAAAATCCAAAATTTGTTAAAAATGTTCAAAAAATTTTAGGTAAAAATTATAAAATATTTAAGAAAACAATTATCAGATCAGTGCCGTATTCTATTTTGCCGAATTGGATTAAAAGAAAGGTAGAAGATTTAGGTAGACCAAATCTTAATCCGTACATAAAAGATCAATTTCAAGATATTCAGTACTTTCTTAATGCAGATTTTCACCAAGATATGCAAAGTGGAAAAAAGTTTTGTACTTTTTATGTTTATCTTGATGATGTTTACATTAATGACTCATACTTACAAGTTCTTGAGGGCAGCCATATATTAGGAGCGCAGCCATATCCGCATTATTTAAGAAAATCCAATAAAACTAAAGATCTTTGGTATTACAATGATCTTAAAAAAGTTATTCAAGTTAAGCGTAAGAAAGTTATGGGTAAAGGTGGAACGGTTTCATGTTGGCATGGTCTATCGCTTCATGGCACATACTATAACTATGGAAAAATTCCAAGAATTTCATTAAGATACTTAATAGAGCCCAACAAAAAAGAAAAAAAATCTCCATTTATGAAATCATTTAAACTTATAAAAAATAAAATAGTTTTAAAAAAAAATGCAAGATTAGACATAAATCCAGATTCATCTTTTAGAAAAACTGGAATGATGATTTCGAGATAATACAACAAAATACTTTCTATAACATAAAAAAATATTTGAAAAAATAATGAGAAATATTTTTTCCACTATTGAAAAATTTAAGGCTAATATTGCGTTTTACACAAATGAATATAAATCCATAACTTACAAAAATCTTTTAGATGATTCTGAAAAGTTAGAAAAAATTTTTAAAAAAAAAGAAATAATATTAATATTTTCTGAAAATTGTTACGAATTCTTTGTATGTTATGTAGCTGCAATAAGAGAAAATCAAGTTTTGATGTTAGTAAATTCGAAAACAAATGAAGTTGATATTCTGGATATTCTAAATCGTTACGATCCAGATTATGTTTTTTGTCAAAATATAAAAAAGTATAAAAATTATTCTATTAAATTAAATTTCGGCAGTTTCCATCTACTAAAAAAAAATCAAGTAAAAAAATATAAGATTAATAAAGAGCTGAGTTGTTTACTCTCAACGTCAGGAACAACTGGAGTAAAAAAGTTTGTGAAATTAAGTGTAAAAAATATTTTATCCAACTCAACTGAAATCTCAAAGAGTTTAAATATTAACCAAAATGACACTTCTATTACTACAATGCCCCCATACTATTCATACGCTTTATCAGTAATAAACACACATTTAATGAATGGAGCTAAAATAATTATAAATAATTTTTCGTTAGTAGATAGAAATTTTTGGGATTTATTTAAATATTATAAACCAAATAATTTGAACGGTGTACCATACACATTTCAAATTTTAGATAAGATAAAATTTGAGAAAATGGAAATTGGTTGTCTTAGGTATATCACTCAAGCAGGAGGAAAACTTGAAAGTAAATTAAGAGACAAATTTATAGAAACTTGTGAGAAAAAAAAAATTAGATTCAATATAATGTATGGCCAAGCTGAAGCATCTCCGAGAATTTCTATAATGCCATGGAAATTATTAAAAAAATTTCCTAGTAGTGTAGGGCGAGCATTACCGGGTGGAAGCATAAGTATTGATAGAAAAAGAAAGTTTAATACTAAAGAAGGGGAAATCATTTACCGAGGAAAAAACGTCTTTTTTGGTTATTCATCATCAAATAAAGATCTAAAAAAAAAAAACGAAATTAATTATGTCTTAAAAACTGGAGATCTAGGTTTTATGAATAAAAATAAATTGATTTTTATCACTGGAAGAAAAAAAAGAATTACAAAAATATTTGGAATAAGAATTTCTCTAGATCAATTAGAGTACGAACTAAAAAAGAACAATTACAATTGCATTTGTGAAGGAGATGATAGTAAGATAATATTTAAATTAATAAACAAAAAAAAAGTTAATATAAATAAATTTAATCAAGTAATAAAAAACATTACTGAACTAAGCCCTAAATTCTTTGAAGTTACAAAAGCTAAAAAAACAGAGATAAATAAATACAAGAAAAAACAGTATATTTTGTAAGTAATGATAAAAAAAGATTTAGAGTCTTTATTTAAAGATACACGTTCAATTTTTCAAATTAAAGATAGAAGTATATTTATCAATAAGTATTTTAACGACTTAACTAACCATCATTACGATAATTGCAAGGAGTACAAAAAAATTTGTGATAATTTAAATTATAAAGTAAAAAACAATCTTTCAGTTGAGGATCTACCTTTTTTACCTGTAAATGTATTTAAATATTTAACTTTGAAAAGTGTTGATAGTGAAAATATTGTAAGAATTATGCAGTCTTCAGGAACAACTGGTAACAACTTGTCTAAAATTTATTTAGATGAGAGCAATGCTAAAAATCAAATAAAAGCTTTAAGTCAACTTTTTTTTGATATTACTCAAAATAAAGATAGAGTTCCAATGTTAGTCATTGATAGCAAGTCAATTTTGAAAGACAGAAAAAATTTTTCAGCTAGATCAGCCGCTGTTTTGGGCTTTTCTCTTTTCGCAAAAAATATCACTTACGCACTTAAAGAGAATATGACTCTAGACTTAGACTCAATAAGATTATTTTTAAAAAGAAATATTAATACACCCAAAATTGTTTTTGGTTTTACTTATTTGATTTGGAATAATCTATTTCAAAAATTAAGTTTAAACGATAGACTAGATTTTAATAATTCCATATTAATCCATGGTGGGGGATGGAAAAAATTAAAAGAAAAAAATATTTCAAATCAGATTTTTAAAGAAGAATTAAAAAAGAGATTCAATTTTAATAACATTATAAATTACTATGGAATGGTTGAGCAAACTGGTTCTATTTTTTTTGAGTCTAAATGTGGTTATTTTCATACTAGTAAATTTTCAGAAATTTTCATTAGAGATAAATATTTTAATAATTTAGGGAAAAATAAAAAAGGTATGATACAGCTTCTTTCAGTTTTACCTACAAGCTATCCTGGGCATAATATATTAACAGAAGATACAGGAGTTATCCTGGGTGAGAATGACTGTAGATGTGGAAAAAAAGGAAAATATTTTAAAGTTTTCGGACGGTTAGAAAAAGCTGAACTTAGAGGTTGTGGTGATGCAATTAATCAATAGTAATACAATTAAAATATTAGCTGGAAACAAAAATATTAGATCAAATATAAACAAAATATTTGATGATAATATTTGTGATTTTTTAAGCACTCTAAGTGAAAAAATTTTAAAAAATAAAGAGACCTCTAAATATGTTGATTTAGCTACTTTTGCTTTTTGGTTAAGAAAAAATAATTTGAAAAAAATTAAAGATAAATATGAAACAAACGAAATAAGATTAGGTCACGGATTGGTATTTCATATAGCTCCAGCGAATATAGCATTAAATTTTGCTTACTCTTTTGCTTACAGTTTATTAGCTGGAAATTCAAATATAGTAAGAGTTCCAAGTATAAAATTTGCTCAAAATCTTATTTTTTTTAAAATCTTGAATCAAATATTTAAAATTAAAAAATTTCATAAAATTAAAAAATCTAATTTATTTATTAGTTATGAACGTAACGATGAGATAACAAAAAATTTAAGTTTAGAATGTGATTATAGAGTCATTTGGGGTAGTGATAAAACTGTTCAAAAAATTAAGCTTCTCTCAACCAAACCTAATTGTAAAGAATTAATCTTTCCTGACAGATATTCAATTTCTTTAATTAATGTCGATTACCTTTCTAAAATAAAAGATAATGATCTAAAAATTTTAACAAATAAATTTTATCTTGACACTTTATTATTTGATCAAAATGCGTGTTCATCACCACACTTAATTATATGGTATGGGAAAAAAAATATTAAAACTTATCAAAAATTTTGGAAATATTTTAATTCATCAATTAAATCTGGAAAGTACTTTAATATTAATGAAAAAAATAAAATTGATAAATATACAAAATTTTGTGAGTTGGCCGCAAAACGAACAGAAATAAAAAAATCAATTAACGAGGATTAT
>JAOOLP010000023.1 GCA_028408795.1 Candidatus Pelagibacter sp. | reverse complement strand
CAATTATTTTCACCAATTTTGAGATCCCATCGGGTCCAAACTTATCTATAGTACCTAGGTCTCCTTTTTTCCAAAAGAACAAACCAATTTTTTTTGCAGGATTGACTAAAATTGAGTCATACAATTCATCTATATACCATTTGTTTAATAAAAAATCATACAAAGGTAAATTTGTATTTTTAAAACTTTCCAAAATTTTAGTGTTTGAAATAAAATAATAAAAAGTAACTGGTATAGATATAACTACTAAAAAAGGAGTTAGCAGCAAAAACCAAAGAGGTATGTAATCATGCTTTATTTCTTCAATGAAGAATATAGATGATCTCCAAAATTCATTGCTATTATGTCCAATTAATGTCTCTTTAAATATATATCCCGCTGAAATTGCTCCGATTGCTAACAATAATAAAGGCAATAACATTATTAGTGGAGACTCATGAGTATCATTTATGGCGATTGACTTGTTATTATAGGGCCCATGAAAAGTTTTAAAAAATAGTCTCCAAGAATATATTGATGTCAGTAAAGCTGTGAAAATACCTATGAATACTGCATAATTTCCTAACGATGACTTACTTAAATATGCAAACTCAATAATTGCGTCTTTTGAATAAAACCCTGATAAAAACGGAAACCCTGTTAAAGCTAAAGTTCCAATTAACATAAAACCATAAGTGTAAGGAAGTTTTTTTCTTATTCCTCCCATTTTTCGAATATCTTGTTCATCTTTTAAGGCATGAATTACGGAACCAGAGCCTAAAAATAGTAAGGCTTTAAAAAAAGCATGTGTAAAAAGATGAAACATCGCTACATGGTAAGCGCCAATACCTGCCGCAAAAAACATGTAACCGAGTTGGCTACAAGTTGAATAGGCAACAATTTTTTTTATATCATTTTGAACTAGAGCAACAGATGCAGCAAAAACAGCTGTAATCATTCCGACTATTGTAACAGTATTTAAAGCAACTTGAGAAAATTCAAATAATGGTGAGCACCTGACAACTAGAAATACTCCAGCTGTTACCATTGTAGCTGCATGAATTAAAGCAGAAACAGGTGTTGGTCCCTCCATTGCATCAGGTAACCAAGTATGTAGCATAAATTGAGCTGATTTTCCCATTGCACCTATGAATAAGAACAAACAAATTAGAGTTACTAAATTCGACTCAAAATTAAAAAATAAAAATTTTTTTTCAGAAAATTGTGAAACAGATTGAAAAACTTCATTAAAATTAATTGTTCCAAAATAAAAGAAGATTAAGAATATACCTATTGCTAAACCAAAATCTCCAATTCTATTGACAATAAAAGCTTTGATGGCAGCATTGTTTGCTGTATCTTTTTTATACCAAAAACCTATTAACAAGTATGAACATAAGCCAACTCCTTCCCATCCAAAAAATAATTGTAAAAAATTATCAGACACGACAAGTGCTAGCATTGAAAAAGTAAATAAAGAAAGATAAGACATAAATCGGGGTTTATGAGGATCATGACTCATATAACCTATAGAATAAATATGGACTAATGCTGAAATAAAAGTAACAACTACAAGCATTATTGAACTTAAAGGATCAATATTAATTGACCAGTTTGCAACAAAATTTCCTGAACTTACCCATTCAAATATTTTAAAATTTCCATACGAGTTATTATGAACACCATTCCAAAATACTATTAAAGATAATATTGCCGATAAACTTACAAATATGCTTGTAGTAATTTCAGTAAATAATTTTGAAAAAGATTTACATGTATAACCAACTAAAGCTCCTACTAATGGAAGAAAGATGATTGCGTATTCCATTTAACCTTTCATCCCATGAATATCTTCAACTCTGATTGAGCCTTTATTCCGATAATATATAACAATTATTGCCAGTCCGATTGCAGCCTCAGCGGCTGCAACAGTAAGAGTTAGCATGGTAAATATTTGACCAACAATATCTCCTGAAAAGATTGAGAATGAAATTAAATTAATATTTACTGCAAGAAGTATCAATTCTATTGACATTAAAATTACAATTACATTTTTCCTATTTAGGAATATGCCCATTACACCTAAAAAAAAGATAATCGCACCTAAAGTTAAATAATGACCTAAACCAATTTCAATCATCTATACTTACTCCTTTGTTAGACTCAACATTTTTAAGTTCTATTGAAGTTGAAGGGTTTCTTGAAATCTGTTTAAAATAACTTTGTTTTTTTACACCAGGTCTTTCTCTAAAAGTAAGTAATATAGCTCCGATCATTGACAACAAAAGTATGATGCCCGCTATTTGAAAATATAAAATGTATTCAGTATACATTACTAATCCAAGTTGATGAGTATTAGATATATTTGATACATTTAGAGTGCTGCTTGACATTAAATTGTCCTTATATTTCCATCCACCTACTACAACGAGTAACTCCAAAAAAATTAAAACACTCACAATTAGTCCAGTGGGTAAGTGAGTAGATTTTTTACCTATAAACCACGATTGTTTTTGCTCGGATACGTTTAACATCATTACAACAAATAAAAATAATACTGCTACAGCTCCAACGTATACAATTAAAATAATCATTCCTAAAAACTCAGCGCCTACCATTATAAATAAACAACCGACGGATATAAAATCTAGTATTAAGAAAAAAACAGAATTAACAGTACTTCTTGAGGTAATTACCATTAAAGAGGAAAATATTGCAATTATAGAAAAAAAATAAAAAAAAATAGAGTGAGCTATCATTTACCTGTAGGGCTTATCAAGTTTTATATTTTTAGATAAAACTGACTCCCATCTATCTCCATTATCAAGAAGTTTCTGTTTGTTGTAGTAAAGTTCCTCTCTAGTTTCCGTAGCAAACTCAAAATTTGGTCCTTGAACAATTGCATCAACTGGGCATGACTCTTGACAAAGTCCACAATAAATACATTTTAACATATCAATATCGTATCTTGTTGTTTTTCTGCTACCATCTGATCTTTCAGACGACTCAATAGTTATTGCTTGTGCTGGGCAAACTGCTTCACATAATTTACATGCTATACATCTCTCTTCACCATTAGGATATCTTCTTAAAGCATGCTCGCCTCTCATTCGTGGACTGATTGGGCCTTTTTCAAATGGATAATTAATTGTTTTTGATTTTTTAAACATTTCTTTTAAAGCCATAATTAGTCCTTGAATAAATTCAATAAGAAATACTGTTTTTAAAATTCTCACAAAATTCATTAAAAATTTCCTTTTGGTAGTTTATCGAAAAAGAATAAAAAACTTGATGTCAGAACTAAATATATTAGAGAGAGAGGTAAGAAAATTTTCCAACCTAGTCTCATTAATTGATCGTATCTATATCTTGGCACTATAGCTTTAATAAGTGCAAATAAGAAAAATAAAAATAATATTTTTACTATCATCCAAACTGGAGCTGGAACTAAGTTTAATGGATAAATATCAATTATTGGCAACCAACCACCTAAAAATAAAATTGCTCCCATTGCACACATCAATAGAATGTTTGCATATTCCCCCAGCCAAAACATTGCATACATCATTCCAGAATATTCTGTTTGATATCCTGCTACTAATTCTGCCTCAGCTTCAGGCAAATCAAAAGGCGGCCTGTTTGTTTCTGCTAATGCAGATATAAAAAAAATTACAAACATTGGGAATAAGGGAATTACATACCATAAGTCTTTTTGGGCTAGAACTATGTCTTTCAAGTTAAGAGACCCCACGCACAATAAAACGTTAATGATTATTATACCTATAGATACCTCATAGGAAACCATTTGAGCAGCTGATCTTATCGCACCCAAAAAAGGATATTTTGAGTTAGATGCCCAACCACCCATAATTATTCCATAAACGCCAAGAGAGGACACCGCAAATAAATATAAAATTCCGACATTGATATCTGATAATACTAACTGTTCACTTAACGGTATTACTGCCCAAGCAATTAAAGCCAAAGTCATTGTGACTATTGGAGCTAAGATAAAAACAGTTTTATTTGCACTTGCTGGAATGATGATTTCTTTAAAAATATACTTTAGAGCATCTGCCAAAGTCTGCAAAAGACCAAAAGGCCCGACAACATTTGGACCTCTTCTTTTTTGGACTAACCCCCATACCCTTCTGTCTAACCAAACTATCATAGCTACAGATACTAAAATAGGTACAAGTAAGAATAATATTCTATAAATTTCTTGGCCTAGTATTTGAAAATATTCATACATAAAAATTTAACCAGTTTTTCTTACTGTTTGATTTATTTGTCTACATTCGCTCATTGTTTTTGATGCGCGTGAAATTGAGTTTGAGTAATAATAATCCAAAGGTTTAATCAAAATTTTTTCACTTATAAATTCACATTTTAAATCATTCATATTTGTTACAGTTTTTTTTGGAAGTTCGTTTATTTCTGTAAAATTTTGTATTTTTTCTTTTGCTTCTTTTCTCAATAATTCAAATTTAAAGTTTTTATTATTTTTACCTAGCTTTTTAATTATTGAGTTAAAAATTTTCCAATCCTCTTTAGCCTCCCCAATTGGATAAGATGCTTTTCTACATTCCTGAACCCTACCCTCTAAGTTCTCGTATAAACTATTTTGTTCTGTATAAGCTGCGCTTGGTAAAATTAAATCTGCTATCTCGACTCCTCTATCTCCATGACTTCCTTGGTAAACTACAAATTCGTTTGTTTTTTTTATTTCTAAATTATCTGAACCTAAAAGATATAGAAGTTTAAATTTTCCACTTTCTAATTTTTCAAAAAAAGTATAATCACTTTTTTCACTTGGAAAAATTTTTAAATCAGTTAATCCAACTGTGGAAGCATTTTGCACTAAAACATTCAATGCGTTCCAATCTTTAGTGATAAACTCATTTCGGCTTAAAAATTTTTTAATTTCTTCGAAAA
>JAOOLP010000022.1 GCA_028408795.1 Candidatus Pelagibacter sp. | reverse complement strand
TATTCCTTGAATAGAAGAATTAAAAATGTAGTTCATTTTTTCATCCAAATTTAAATAAAATTTTTTTTCTCTGAATTCTAAATTTTTACTTCCGATAAAATTAAACAATTTTTTAAAAGCTAAGGCATTTTCTAAACCAACCATATCTCCTACGTGTCCAGCGATTTCATCAGGATTTATTTCTTGAAATTTTTTTGATATCAAGTCCAATGCTTCATCCCAACTTGACTTGTGTAGTTTGTTGTTTTTCTTTATATAAGGAACATCTAATCTTTGTTTAAGAAGTCCGTCACAAGAATATCTTGTTTTATCTGATATCCACTCCTCATTAATCTCATTATTGAGTCTGGGTAATATTCTTTTAACTTCCCAATTATATGTGTCTACTCTGATATTTGATCCGACTGAGTCCATTACGTCTATACTTTCAGTTTTTTTTAATTCCCAAGGTCTTGCTTCAAATGCATAAGGCTTTGATGTTAAAGCTCCGACTGGGCATAGATCTATAACATTAGCAGAAAGTTCTGACTCCATTGATTTTTCGAGATAAGTCGTGATTTCCATATTTTCACCTCTTCCAATGGCTCCAATTTCAGGAACTCCAGCTACTTCAGTTGCAAATCTTATACATCTAGTACAATGAATACATCTAGTCATTTGTGTTTTTATTAACGGACCCATATACTTTTCTTTCACTTGTCTTTTGTTTTCTACAAACCTAGATTTATCTACTCCGTAATATAAAGATTGATCTTGCAAATCACATTCTCCTCCTTGATCACAAACAGGGCAGTCCAGTGGATGATTGGCTAATAAAAACTCCATTACACCTTTTCTAGCTTTTTCAACAAACTGAGTGTTAGTTTTTATATTCATTCCCTCGGCTGCCGGCATAGCACAAGAGGCAATCGGCTTTGCTGATTTTTCCATTTCAACTAGACACATTCTGCAATTACCAGCAATAGACAGCTTTTCATGATAACAAAATCTTGGTATTTCAACGTTAGCTAACTCACAAGCTTGAAGGACTGTCATCCCTTTTTCAAAATCTATTTCTTTTCCATTGATTGTTATTTTAGGCATTTTTATTTTCTAACAAGTGTTGGTCAACCAAATATGGATTATTAATTTTTTTCTTTACTAAAGGTTCTTCTCTACATCTGCTATCAATTTCTTCTCTGAAATGTCTTAACAAACCCTGCACTGGCCATGCAGAACCCTCTCCAAAAGCACAAATAGTATGCCCTTCAATTTGTTTTGTCACATCTTCTAATAAATTCACATCGCTATAAGTTGCTTTTCTTTTTGCTACTCTATCTAAAATTCTCCACATCCATCCTGAACCCTCTCTACAAGGAGTACACTGACCACAACTCTCATGTTTATAAAATCTAGCAATTCTTGCCATACAAGCTACTATATCTTGCTGCTTATTAATAACCACTATTCCAGCAGTACCCAAACCACTTTTATTTTCAATCAATGAGTCAAAATCCATTGTTATGGTGTCACATATTTTTTTTGAAAGTAATGGCATAGAAGATCCTCCTGGAATTACAGCTTGAAGATTGTCCCAGCCACCAATAACTCCACCTGCGTGCTTTTCAATTAATTCTTTTAAAGGTATTCCCAATTCTTCTTCAACATTACATGGTGCGTTTACATTACCAGATATACAAAAAATTTTTGTTCCAGTATTTTTTGGTTTACCAATGGATGCAAACCATTTACCACCTCTTCTAAGTATAGTTGGCACAACAGCAACAGTTTCAACATTGTTAACGATAGTAGGGCAACCATACAAACCTACTAATGCAGGAAAAGGTGGTTTAAGCCTAGGTTGACCTTTGTTACCTTCCATGCTTTCAAGTAAAGCTGTTTCTTCGCCGCAAATATAAGCGCCGGCTCCATAGTGAATATGAATATCAAAATCCCAACCTGAACCACAAGCATTATTACCTAAAAATTTCTTTTCGTAGGCTTGATTGATTGCTTCTTGCAATCTTCTTCCTTCATTTAAATATTCTCCCCTAATATAAATGTAACAAACATGTGCGTTCACTGCATACCCAGCGATTAGACAACCCTCGATCAGCTTTTGGGGCTCAAATCTTAAAATATCTCTATCCTTACAAGTGCCAGGTTCTGACTCGTCTGCATTTATAACTAAATAATGCGGTCTTGAACCAACTTCTTTAGGGGCAAATGACCATTTCAAGCCAGTTGAAAAACCTGCTCCACCTCTTCCCCTTAATTCTGACGTTTTGACTTCATCAATTATCCATTCTCGACCTTTTGAGATTATATCTTTTGTATTTCTCCAATCATCTCTTTTTAATGCGTCATTTATTTTCCATCCATGTTCATTATATAGATTTTTAAATATTTTATTTTCTTGTTTAAGCATGTTTCTCTCCATTGGTGAAAAATTTTTTTTCAGGTGATGTATTTTTACGTCCTCTGTATGAACCTGGTTTTAAAGGTTTATCCTTTTTTAAAGACTCTAAAATTTCAGATGTGTGTTTTTCATTTAAATCTTCAAAGTAATCATCATTAATTTGTATCATTGGTGCGCTAACACAAGCCCCTAAACACTCGACTTCCATCCATGAACAATCGCCTTTTTTTGAAATTTCGTTTTCTTTAGGAGATATCTTTTCTTTACATAATTTTACAATTTTATCAGCTCCCCTTAGTAAACATGGAGTGGTAGTACAAACTTGAATAAAATATTTACCAACAGGGGCCAAATTATACATGCTGTAGAAAGTGGCTATCTCATAAACAGAAATATAAGGCATAGATAAAAGATTAGCGATTTGCTTCATTGCTGCTAAAGGAATCCAATTATTATTTTGTTTTTGTGCTAAGTATAAAAGAGGCATTACAGCACTTTTTTTATTTTTCTTAGGATATCTTTTTAAAATAATATCTATTTCCTCTAAATTTTTTTTATTAAATTGAAAGTTTGCCGGTTGTTTATCATGCACTTTTTTCAAACTCATCTATCTACCTCTCCAAAAACTATATCAAGAGATCCCAACACAGCAGGTACATCAGCTAACATATGTCCACGTATTAAATGATCCATTGCTTGTAAATGTGAAAAACCTGGTGCTCTTATTTTACATCTGTAGGGTTTATTAGTGCCGTCTGAAATTAAATAAACACCAAATTCTCCTTTTGGTGCCTCAACAGCTGTATATACATCACCTTTGGGAACTCTATAGCCCTCAGTAAACAATTTAAAATGATGTATTAAAGCCTCCATCGATTGTTTTAACTCATCTCTGTTGGGGGGAGAAATTTTACCATCTATCGACTTTACCGGGCCTTTTGGAATCTTTTCAATACATTGTAGAATAATTTTTATACTTTCTCGCATCTCTTCTATTCTACAAAGATAACGATCATAGCAATCACCGTTTTTACCTACAGGTATCTTAAAATCTAAATCTTTATATATTTCATAAGGCTGAGATCTTCTTAAATCCCATGGGACCCCTGAACCTCTTAACATGACACCTGAAAAACTATGATCTAGAGCTTCTTGTTTTGTTACTATTCCAATTTCAACATTTCTTTGCTTGAAAATTCGATTATCAGTTAGCAATCCTTCTAAGTCATCAATTATTTTTGGAAATGACCTACAAAACTTTTCTATATCCTCTATTAATTTTAAAGGTATATCTTGATGAACACCTCCAGTTCTAAAGTAATTTGCATGAAGCCTAGATCCAGAGGCTCTTTCGTAGAAAGTCATTAATGTTTCTCTTTCCTCAAAACCCCAAAGCGATGGTGTTAATGCTCCAACGTCTAAAGCTTGCGTTGTAACATTAAGAATATGACTTAAAATCCTTCCTATCTCACAAAATATTACTCTGATATACTTTGCTCTAATTGGAACGTCTATTTTAAGAAGTTTCTCTGCTGCCAGCGCAAAAGCATGCTCTTGATTCATCGGAGCAACATAATCTAATCTATCAAAATAAGGTAAAGCTTGTGTGTATGTTTTTTGCTCTATAAGCTTTTCAGTTCCTCTATGAAGTAAACCAATATGTGGGTCAGCTTTCTCAACTACTTCTCCATCTAACTCAAGAATTAATCGAAGCACTCCATGCGCAGCTGGATGCTGAGGACCAAAATTTAAGCTCATAGATTTAGTTTTTTTTGACATGTTTTTCTGATTTTTTTACTTCCTTTATATAATTAGTTCCTTCCCAAGGACTTTCAAAATCAAAGTTCCTGTAATTTTGTTCTAATTTTACTGGTTCATAAATTACTTTTTTTTCTTTTTCGCTATATCGAACTTCGTTAAAGCCTGTTAAAGGAAAATCTTTTCTTAAAGGATGACCTTTAAAACCATAGTCGGTTAAAATTCTTCTCAAGTCAGGATGGTTTTTAAATTTTATACCATACATGTCAAAAACTTCTCTTTCCATCCAGTTGGCTGAGGGAAAAATTTTTGTAAGTGAAACAATTGATTGTTCAATTTGAAATTTAATTAAAATTTTTAAGCGAATGTTTTTTTCGTGTGAAAGAAATAAATAAACTAAATGAAATCGTTTCTCATCTTCTGGGTAGTCCACTCCTACTATATCGATTAATTGTCTAAATTTACAATTTTCATTTGATTTTATAAACTGAACCACTTCAATTAAATCTTTTTCGTCAATCTCTATTAATAGCTCATCATTCTCAATTGTCGATTTCTGAATTTTTGTTGTTAGTTCAGAGTTAATTAATTTTTCGATTTTTTTTAAAATTTCTAACATTTTATCTTTGTAAAGTTCCCTCTCTTCTAATTTTTTTTTGAAGTTGTAAAATTCCATACAAGAGTGCCTCAGCAGATGGTGGACAACCAGGAATATAAATATCTACTGGTACAATTTTATCGCAACCCCTTACTACAGAATAAGAATAATGATAATAGCCACCTCCATTCGCACAACTCCCCATTGATACAACATATCGTGGTTCAGGCATTTGATCATAAACCTTCCTTAACGCTGGGGCCATTTTATTTGTTAATGTTCCAGCGACTATCATTACGTCTGATTGTCTAGGTGAAGCTCTTGGAGCCGCTCCAAATCTTTCTAAGTCGTATCTTGGCATAGACGTTTGCATCATTTCAACCGCACAACACGCCAAACCAAAAGTCATCCAATGTAGTGAGCCCGTTCTAGCCCAGTTGATTAAATTTTCTGAAGAAGTTGTGATGAAACCCTTTTCAGCAAAATTTTTAGCTAAATCCTTAAATTCTTCAGGTATTTTTTTTTGTTTATCTGAAAATGTCTCTAATTTTATTCCCATTCTAAAGCTCCTTTTTTCCATTCATAAATAAAACCAATTGTTAAAACCCCTAAAAAAATCATCATTGACCAAAAACCTAGATGACCAATTGATCCTAGAGAAATAGCCCAGGGAAACAAAAATGCAATTTCTAAATCAAAAATAATGAACAAG
>JAOOLP010000021.1 GCA_028408795.1 Candidatus Pelagibacter sp. | reverse complement strand
CAAATCAAATTCTACTACTTTAAACGGTGGAGCTACTTTATTCTTTATTACTTTCACTCTCGTAGAATTTCCAATTATTTGATCTTTATCTTTAATTGCACCTATTCTTCTTATATCCATTCTTACTGATGAGTAAAACTTCAAAGCATTTCCACCTGATGTAGTCTCTGGATTTCCAAACATCACACCAATTTTCATCCTAATCTGATTAATGAATATAACCATAGTGTTTGATTTTGAAACTGAGCCAGTTAGTTTCCTTAAAGCTTGACTCATAAGTCTAGATTGCAAACCAACATGATGATCTCCCATCTCTCCTTCTAATTCAGCTTTTGGTGTCAGTGCCGCAACGGAGTCCACGACTAGCACGGAAACAGAGCCAGATTTTATCAATGTGTCAGTTATTTCTAATGCTTGTTCTCCTGTATCGGGTTGTGAAATTAAAAGTTCTTCAGTTTTTACTCCAAGTTTTTTTGCATAAACTGGATCCATCGCATGTTCAGCATCGACGAATGCACATATTCCTCCTGCTTTTTGTGCTTCAGCAACAACTTGTAATGCTAAAGTTGTCTTACCAGATGACTCTGGGCCATAAATTTCAATAATTCTTCCTTTTGGTAATCCGCCTATCCCTAAAGCTAAGTCCAAACTTAATGATCCTGTTGAAATAGCTTCAACATCTAAAGCCTGTTGTTGGCCAAGTCTCATTACTGAGCCTTTACCGAAATTTTGATCTATTTGGCTAATAGCGGCTGCTAAAGACTTGTTTTTTTCCTTTAATTCTTGTTCTTTCTTATTGTCTGTTTTTACAACTTTTAAATTATTTTTAGTCATTTTTTATCCTTTTTTGTTTCGAATCGTTAATATAAATGTACACATTTTGTTCTTTTTTTCAAGAGGTATTAAAAAAAACGTTGATAAAAGCAAATTATAGAGGCTTAATTGATGAGAGAGACAAAGTTCCTAAATGAAAGGCTAATTCGACCTTAGCGATCATAAAGTCTCTATTAGCTTTAGCAAATTCTATCCTAGCATCTAGTAGAAGGCTTCTAGACTGAATAACCTCTAAAGTAGTCCTAGTATTTCCTGAGTCGTACTCAAGGGTAATGCCCTCATTAGCTATTTCAGCCGCTTTTAATTGAGATTCGGTTGCTAATAACACGCTTTCAGATGATTGGTATTTTGACCAGGCGTTGGTGGTTTCTGAAACTGCTTTATTTTCTGCATCTTGAGAAAGTAATAAAGACCTTTGTTTTTTTAAATTTGATTTTTTTATTGCAGAAATATTCTCTCCTCCTTTAATTATAGGCCAAGTTATAGTAGCTTTAACAGTCTCTTGATTTATTTCGTCAACTGTCGAACTAAAATCTTTATTTTCTGATTTAGAGTAGTTTATTGAAGCTGATGGAGATAATCTAGCCTTCTCGATATTATTCTCTCTTAATGCAATTTGATAGTTTAATTTAGCAATCGTCAAATCTGTATTATTTAATTTGGCAATTTTTAAAGCTTCATTTAAAGTTTGAGGTAAATCAATATTAATTTTACTCTTAGAATCAATTTCATCAGGTACTTTTTCTCTAGTAATTCTCTCAAAATTAGTTTTTGAAGTTAGTAACTCCGTTCTGGCCTTTATTAAATCTGCATTTGCACCTGCAAGAGAGGACTCTGATTGAGCTAAATCGGTTAAGGTAATTTCTCCTTTTTGTAATCTAGCGCTGTCTGACTCTACTTGTCTTTCAAATAAATTGACATTTGAAATATTAAATTCTTCATTTTTTGATTTAAATATAAAATCAAAATATGCGGAAACTGTCTCCACTATAGTTTGTTGTTCGCTTTGTTTTAATCTAAAATTTGCCTGTTTCACTTCAAGTTCTGATTTTTTTAACGAATTGTAACCTTTAAAACCCTGGAATAACTTTTGATCTACAGTTATAGTTTTTGTTTCTGAGTCAAGATTTGAGTCAGGCAAATCAGATCCGCTTGAATCTTTTTTATTTGTAGACTGGGTGCTGCTTTGATCACCAGATAAAGATATACTAGGTAAAAACTCACTTCTCGAAATATTGATATTTTGCTTGATGGACATTTGATTTTTTCTTTCCGCGTTTAATTTTAAATTATTTTTAAGTGCAGCTTCAATAAAAAATTTAAGATCGTTTTCTGCGTAAGCAGTATTAAAAGAAAAAAATATCAAAATTATTTTTAATAAATGTCTCATAACTTTAAAAAAATTTCATTTTTGTTGATCTGTGTTTTTTATCTAAAAAGACAGTTAGGTCAGATATTTTCGAAAAATCTTTCATCATTTGCCTCGTTATTCTCTCATAAAACATTATAAATCTTTTTACTTTAGATCTCGACATAATCTTTTTACTTTTTGATGTCAATTTTAATTTTTGTTCTTGATGTAAACGCCAATGAAAAATGTATTTAAAGCTAGGTGCTTTTAAAAAAACTAATTTGTCTATTTTGTTAAATAGTTTTTTATAATCAGTGTTTAAGTAATGATTTACTCTTTTTCTCCATCGAAGATCTTTATCATATTTTTTTTCAATTATATTTAATGGTTTTTTAAGAAAATTATTTTTTTGATTTTTTGCACCAACGCACCAACCTTCAAAAATAATAATATTTGGTTGTCTTTTAACTTTAATCCATTTTGATTTTTTTACCCTGTCGTCAATTGATTTATCAAATTTTGGAATCAAAACAGATTTAAATTTCTTTTTTTTAAGTTGAATAATTATTTTGTTTATTAAATTAACATCATGAGTTCCTGGCACTCCTCTTGTCATAAATAATGGGTGAACCTTTTTGGCCATATTAATTCTTTCATGTCTGGTCTTATAAAAATCATCAATTGAAAAAATACAAAGGTCTAAATTATATTTTAATTTAAGAATAAATTTTAAAATTGATGTAATTGTACTTTTTCCTGCTCCTTGACCACCAGATAAGCCTATTATTTTTATTTTTTTATCCTTTTTATAAACTGAATAAATCCATTTTGAGAGAGGTAAATAAAATTTATTTAATTTACCAACTTTATCGATAATAGGTTTTTTATTAATTTCTTTTTTTTTTAAAAACCCTAGATATCTCTTTTTAAGACTAATATAATCTTTTTCATTCATTATTTTTATTTTTTATCTAAAGGATGATTTTGACCATCGTTGATTTGAACATTGTCTATTTTTTTCAAATCAAAATTATCTATACATCCAATATTAAACCCTGTCATCGCAGGATTTATTCTAGGGTTATGATGAGTATAGATTCCACAGATAGAACAAAAAAAATGTTTGGCGATTTTTGAATGAAATTTGTAAAGGGTTAATTTTTCTTCTCCTTTAGTAATTTTAAAGTCTTCATTTTTAACAATCGACATTATAGCTCCTTTTCTTTTACAAATAGAGCAATTGCATCTCATAAATTTTTCAACTTTATCAGAAATATTTATTTCCGCTTCGACCTCTCCACAATGACACTTCAACTTTAGCATTTTGATTAATTCCCTAACATTTATAAACTATCTTTAAAAAATTATATTCACAATGTATCGTTAAAAAAATTCGATGTTCACCTTTTGATTCCTTTTTGATTCATTTTGGGACTCAGAATACAACTTTTTAGTGTGTAATGTATTTTTCATTTAATATATTTTCATTGCTTTTTAATAAAGCTTTTTTGTTTTCTCTCATTGACGCAATAAAGACTAGTAAATTAAAGAATATTAATAAAATTTGAAGGATAATAGCAATTGAAAAAGACAATTTACTTAAAAAACTTAAAATAATAATGAAAAATGTAGATCTTAAAAAAACTGTAAATTTAAAAACTCCAATTATTGATAATGAGTGGATAGCTAAATTAAATAATGACATTTTTGAAGGACCAAAATATCTTGATCCCCTAATAGAATCTATTTCATTATATTTAATTATGTTTTTTTTTATACATCCTGAAAAACTACTCCATAAACTTTCATCATTGATAATCAATGCTATATCCTTTTTTGTTAAACAAGAATAATTTCCAAAATCAATTTTTTTTCCGGTAAAAATAAGAGTAATTAATTTATGAAGCCGATATAAGTTTTGAAATATTTTTCCTTCTGATCTTTTTATTCTTTTTGCAACAACTGAATAATTAGGATTTTCTTTTATCGCCATTATTAAATCTTTAATTTCAATCGGTCTATCTTCTCCGTCACTATCCATTAATATTACATAATCGTAACTCTCAGTATTCTCAATATATCTAAGTCCAAATGCATTGCATCTTGCATGACCTCTGTTTTCCCTCATATTAATTATTTTTAAACTACTAAATTCATTTGGTTTATGAACTTGTAAATTATTTAATGTTGAAGCGTCATTTATAATAATGCATTTGAACTCAATGTCTTTTATTTTAGAAATAACTATATTAATTTCCCCTAAAACTTTATTTAATGACTCCCAATCATTATAAACTGGCAATAATATTATAATTTTTTTCATTTCTGTCCTAACATGCAGTAACCAACAGGTTTGATTGTGCCAAATACACCTGGACATATATTCTTAAGAATTTTAGGATTCCCGGTATAAATTACCCCTTCATCATTTTTTAAAGTTGATGCTTTATCTTTTAAGGTTAAAAACCATTTTGGTCTAGAGTCTAAATGGTAAGATAAGTTTCCAGCATACCACTCATCCCCGATAACAATTTTTATATCGTTATTGAAATTTTCATTCCATTTGTTTTGTACTAAGTATGCTATTTCTTTTCCTGGAAAATCTGTTCTCTTATCACTTTGCGATACTGAAACATAAGAATATATTGATGGTGAAAGAATAAATAGTAAACAAAGAAAATAAAAAAACTTATTAATTCTATTCAAATCTATTTTTCTTTGAAATAAATAAATAAACAAAACACCAAAAAATAAATAAAAAGGTGTCATCCACATTGTTCTTATTTTTACACCTAAAATAAATGATGTTAAAAAAATTAAAATCAAAGGAACAAAATTTATAATAAAAAGAAACAATGTTGTCTTGTCTTTGAAGTTTGCCTTAATTTTTATATTTGAAATTAAAAAAAAACATAAAGCTAAAAACGGAATAAGTATTCCAATTTGTTTACCAACAAATATTAATGGATGATAAAAATGATTTAAAATATTTATCTCCTCAAATCCAGTTCTCTGGAATGCATAATAGAACGTTATAAAATTATTTTCTATTAACCAAATAAAATGGGGAGCAATCACTAATAGAAAAATTATAATTGAAGAAAAACATTTATAATTAAGTTTTCGAATTTTAATTTGATAAAGTAAAAAAACACTTAATCCTGCCAACAAGTATAAAAACAAGTAATGTCCTAAAACTCCAATACCGGAGAATAAACCAAATAACAACCAATCTTGATAGTTGTTTTTTTTGACTCCTCTCCAACAAAATAAAACTGCTAAAGCCCAAAAGGGCAATTGAGAAATATACACATTAAATTCAGGCGTTGTGTAATTAAAAAAAAATATTCCTTCTAAAAGTAATACTGACAAAAGACTGTAAGTTTTATTTTTG
>JAOOLP010000020.1 GCA_028408795.1 Candidatus Pelagibacter sp. | reverse complement strand
GCAGATGGAATTAAATTTGAAGGAAGTGATGGAAAAGGTGTCCAAATAGAGCTTGGAAAAGATTTATTTCTAAAAGGTTTTGATCAACAATTAGTTGGAGTAAAAAAAGGGGACACAAAAGTTGTTGATGCAGTATTGCCAGCTAATCACCCAAAAAAAGAGTTAGCTAATAAGAAAACAAAATTTGAATGTAAAATTTCTAATGTAAAAAAAGCTGTTGAAAATAAGGTTGATGATAAGTTTGCTAAAATGATGGGAGCAAAAGATTTAGCTGATTTAAGAATTCTAATTGAAAAGCAAATTTCAAGTCAATATTCTCAGGCTTTAAATTCAATAACGAAAAAAGAAATTTTAGATCAAATTGAAAAAACTCATGATTTAGATTTACCAAAAAATTTAATTGAACAAGAAATGGAGGTAATGACAAGAAATTTAAAACCTGAAGATAAAGAAAAACATAAAAGCAATAATGAAAAATTAGCAAAATCAAGAATTAAACTTGGTTTAGTTTTGAATGAACTAGGGGAAAAAAATAACTTAAAAGTTTCAGATGAGGAAGTCCGAGCAGAAATTCAAAAGCAAATAAAGGGTATGCCTGGACAGGAAAAGATGGTGCTTGATTATTATCAAAAAAATCCAAGTGCCTCCCAAAGTTTAAAGGGATCGTTATATGAAGAAAAAATAATTAATTTGATAAAAACTAAAATTAAACTTAGTTCTAAAGAAATCGATACAAAAGAAGCAGAAAAAATTATTAGTGAATTTAACAAACCAAATATAGATAATAAGCAATCACAAAAATCAAAATCCTCAAATAAAGATAAGTTAAAAACAAAAAAAATTAGTAAAAAGTAATCAATAGTTGTATAAATCAACTATGAGTCGCGATTTTGAAGAAAAAATGAATAGTCTAATCCCTATGGTTGTTGAGCAGACAAGCAAAGGTGAAAGAGCATATGACATTTATTCAAGACTTTTAAAAGAAAGAATAGTTTTTTTAGTTGGCCCAGTAAATGACGCAGTAGCGTCGTTAGTTACTGCTCAACTTCTTTTTTTAGAGTCCGAAAACCCAAATAAAGAAATAAATTTTTATATTAATAGCCCCGGTGGATTGGTAACCGCTGGGTTAGGAATTTATGATACTATGCAATATATTAATTCACCAGTTTCAACATTATGTATTGGTCAAGCATCCTCAATGGGCTCATTTTTATTAGCTGCTGGTGAAAAAGGTAAAAGATACTCATTACCGAACTCAAGAATCATGGTGCACCAACCATCTGCAGGCTTTCAAGGGCAAGCAACAGATATACAAATTCATGCTAAAGAAATACTATCCCTTAAAGAAAGATTAAATAAGATTTATTCCAAACATACTGGAAAATCAGTTGACGAAATTGCTAAGGCCCTAGAGCGTGATAATTTCATGACAGCAGAAGATGCGAAAAAATTTGGATTAATCGACTCTGTTGTGGAGAAGAGAAAATAAAGCACTATATATAGAATTGTTTACAACTTCAGCTTGATAAGAATATTATAGACATCTATTATACATCTATTGATTCGAAATGACTGAAAAAAATAACAAAAATATTCTTTACTGCTCTTTTTGTGGAAAAAGCCAACATGAAGTTAGAAAACTTATTGCAGGCCCGACAGTGTTTATATGTGATGAGTGTGTTGAACTTTGTATGGACATTATTAAAGAAGAAAATAAAAGTTCTTTAGTCAAACACCAGGATGGAGTTCCTACTCCTAAAGAAATTTGCAATGTTTTAGATGACTATGTAATCGGTCAAAAATTTGCAAAAGAAATACTTTCTGTTGCAGTCCACAACCATTATAAAAGATTAAGTCACGAAACAAAAAATAATAAAGATGTAGAGCTATCGAAATCTAATATACTTTTAGTAGGTCCAACAGGTTGTGGAAAGACGCTACTTGCCCAAACTTTAGCTAGAATCTTAGATGTTCCGTTTACAATGGCAGACGCAACTACTTTAACAGAGGCGGGTTATGTAGGCGAAGATGTAGAGAATATAATTTTAAAACTTTTGCAAGCCGCTGACTATAATGTAGAAAAAGCACAAAGAGGAATAGTCTATATTGATGAAGTTGATAAAATTAGCAGAAAATCTGAAAATCCATCTATTACCAGAGATGTTTCAGGAGAAGGAGTTCAACAAGCTCTACTAAAAATAATGGAAGGAACAATAGCTAGTGTTCCTCCACAAGGAGGAAGAAAACATCCTCAACAAGAATTTTTACAGGTAGACACAACAAACATTTTATTTATCTGTGGAGGTGCATTTGCAGGTCTTGATAAACTGATAGATAGTAGGGGTAAAGAGTCTTCAATAGGATTTGGTGCTAAAGTAAAAAATTATAAAGAACAACCTTTATCAACGATAATGAAACAATTGGAACCAGAAGATTTAATTAAATACGGTTTAATACCTGAATTTATTGGTAGAATGCCTATAGTTGCAACTTTAGATGATTTAGATGAAAAATCTTTAGTAAAAATTTTAAAAGAGCCAAAAAATTCTTTAATTAAGCAATATAAAAGACTTTTTGAATTTGAAAATGTAGATTTAGAGTTTCAAGACGATGCTATAAATGAAATAGCAAAAAAAGCCATCTCTAAAAAAACTGGAGCTAGAGGATTAAGATCGATTTTGGAAAATATTCTTCTAAAAACTATGTTTGAGCTACCGGATATGGAAGATGTGATAAAAGTTACAGTAGATAAACCCTCAGTAAAAGGCAGTTCTGAACCGATTGTCACATACGGCAAAAAACAATCAACATCAGTAGCCTGATTTAAATTTGTTTCTTGAAATTCACTCAATAATTAACATATAGTTAATAATGCAAGCTTCTTATATAAAACCTTTATTACCCTTAAGAGACATAGTTATATTCCCATCAATGGTTGTTCCATTGTTTGTTGGAAGAGAAAAATCCATAAAAGCTTTACAGGAAGTAATGAAGTCGGATAAATCAATAGTTTTAGTTACCCAAAAAAACTCTGAAGTAGATGATCCCGAAAGTAAAGATCTATTTGGATATGGATGTTTAAGCAAAGTACTACAACTATTAAAATTACCTGATGGCACTGTTAAAGTTTTAGTAGAAGGAGAAAAAAGGGTTAAAATTCTAAAATATACTGAGCAAAAGGAAAAATTCATAACTTGTGAGGTCCAAATTGAAGAGGATAAAAATGCAACAAAGGAACTAGATACATTTGCGCAAGGTTTAGTAAAAAAATATGAAAAGCTATTAATATTAAATAAAAAAGAATTTAATGAAGGTGCAAATAACTTACGTAACTTAAAAAATGCATCTCAAATAGCAAATAATATTTCCTCTAATTTAAATATTCAAATTTTAGAAAAGCAAGAACTATTAGAAATAACTGACCTTAAAAAAAGACTAGAAAAGATTTACGCATTTATTGAAAAAGAAACTGGTGTTTTATCGGTTGAGAAAAAAATTAGAGGTAGAGTAAAAAACCAAATGGAAAAAACACAAAGAGAATATTATTTAAATGAGCAATTAAAAGCTATACAAAAAGAACTTGGAGAAATAGACGAGGGTAAAGACGAATTATCAAGTTTAACTAAAGCAATCGCTGATGCTAAAATGCCAAAACTTGCAAAAGACAAGTGTTTGTCAGAGTTGAAAAAATTAAAATCAATGAGCCCTATGTCCGCTGAAGCAACAGTTGTAAGAAACTATTTAGACTGGATGACTGAATTACCGTGGTCTCAAAAATCAAAAATAAACACTGATTTAAACAATGCTCAAAAAATACTAGACGAAGATCATTATGGCCTTGAAAAAGTAAAAGATAGGATAATTGAATTTCTAGCAGTTCAAAAAAGAATTCAGAAAATGAAGGGGCCGATCTTATGTTTAGTAGGCCCTCCGGGTGTAGGCAAAACTTCTCTAGGAAAATCTATAGCAAAAGCAACTAATAGAAAATTTATTAGAATATCGCTAGGCGGCATTAGAGACGAAGCTGAAATTAGAGGTCACAGAAGAACTTATATCGGTTCTTTGCCAGGGAAAATTATTCAAATGATGAAAAAAGCTGGAACCAAAAACCCGCTTTTTTTATTAGATGAAATAGATAAAGTTGGCAATGATTATAGAGGAGATCCTTCTTCTGCTCTTCTAGAAGCTTTAGACCCTGAACAGAACAAAGAATTTAATGATCACTATCTTGAAGTAGACTACGATCTTTCTGATGTTATGTTCGTTACAACAGCTAATACATTAAATATTTTACCTCCGCTTCTTGATAGAATGGAAGTGATCAGGTTGTCTGGATATACTGAGGATGAGAAGGTAAATATTTCTCAAAAGTTTTTAATACCAAAACAAAGTGAAAATAATGGCCTTAAGAATAATGAGTGGAGTATCTCTGAAGACGTAAATAGAAAGATAATAAGAGACTATACAAGGGAGTCAGGAGTAAGAAATCTTGAGAGAGAAATATCCAAAATTGCGAGAAAGTTAGTAAAAAAAATTGACAATAAAGAGAAAGTAAACAACCCAATCAAAATGGACGATATGAAAGATTTATTGGGGATACAAAAATTTAATTATGGAGAAATTGAAGCTGAAAATAGAATTGGAGTAGTAACTGGTCTAGCATGGACAGAAGTAGGAGGTGAGATACTCAAAATCGAGTCTGCTGTAATGCCAGGAAAAGGAAAAATGCAAATTACTGGTAAACTTGGAGATGTAATGCAAGAGTCAGTTAAAGCTGCAAAGTCTTATATTAGATCAAAAAGTTTAGATTATGGAATCATACCCCCTTTGTTTGACAAAAAAGATTTTCATATTCACGTTCCTGAAGGAGCACAACCGAAAGACGGTCCTTCTGCGGGTATTGGGATGGTTACATCAATAGTTTCAGCAATAACTGAAATACCAGTAGATAAAAATATTGCGATGACTGGTGAAATTACTTTAAGAGGAATTATCTTACCCATAGGTGGCTTAAAAGAAAAACTTTTAGCCGCTCATAGAGCTGGGATAAAAAAAGTTTTAATCCCAACAGAGAATAAAAAAGATTTAAGTGAAGTTCCTAAAACAATCCTAGATAAGATGGAAGTAATCGCAGTTAAAAATGTTGATGAAGTATTAAAAATAGCCCTTACAAAACCATTGAAAAGGGTCGAGTGGGTTGATGTTGATCAAATTACTAATAAGAATAAGTCTAAAAAAGAACTAAGCAGACATTAAATTAATCTAACCAATTCTTGTATTTCTCTAAATTCGATGAGATATATTTCGGTAATAGATTATTGTCGACTTTTTTTAATTTCACCGTTCCAGACCATTTATAACTTTTTGAATCAACGTTATGGTCATAAATAACCCTTTTTTCGGAAACAATCTTTTTTAAATCGTTTATCTTTAATCCACTAGCTTCAAACTCATAATGGTGAGCAAAGTTTAAAAGTTTTTTTTCAAGTTCTTCAGGAGTTTTAAGACAAGTGAAGTGCCACCCTCCATTGTCAATAAATTTTAAATTAGCATATTTTTTTTTGGAAAACAAAACATCAGGGCGCCAACTTGGATAATTTTTAGCTTTGATATTTCTCAACCACTGAGGAGATATAAAATTTTTTTTCTTAGTCGCTTTAGTCCCAAACCATTTAAATTTGTCGTAATATAAGTTTAGTTTATAGTAAAAAATTTTTTGTTCAAAAACATATATTTGATTTTTTATTTCTGAAAAATTTAAATTTTCTAAATTAGGAATTTCGTCTAAATCACTTATTAGTACTAAATCGTTATATTCTGCGTCTTTGATTCCCTCATTAAGCTTTTCTCTTTGATAATAATCTCTTGCCATTCCATTTAAAATAAGTTTTTCTCCTCTTTTATCTTCATGCTCGCCCTCCTTTAACTCCAAAATACTTGGTGGTTTTTCATCTACAACGATATATTTGATTTTGTCTTTAAATTTTTGAAAATTACTGAAATCAAACTTTAGTTTTTTTTTATCTCCATTATGGGTATAAGTCGCTTCTGATATTACAAATTTTTTTACGTATTTGTTTAAGGTATTAAGTCTTAAATCTAGAAGAAGATCTTCATCATAATACATGAAGCAATCATAGATATTCATAATAATTGAGTTATAATAAAAATTAATATAAGTAAATAAAATTGACATTTAAATGAAAAAAAAAATCATTATTACAGGTGGACTTGGATATATTGGCACTGAACTTTGTAAAATCTATTCAGGATTTAGTTGGCATCACAATATAATTGTAATTGATAATAGGTTTATTTCAGAACGTGTAAACCAGCTGCGAAATTGGAATATTGAATTTATTCAAGGAGACATATTAAACAAAGAACTAATTAAAAAAAATTTAAACGACGCTGATGTAGTTCATCATTTAGCTGGTATCACTGATGTTCCTCGAGTAAAAAGCGAAACCTCTTCCCTAAAAGATGAAGAAATACAACTTGTTGCTCAGCTAGGTACTCAAAATATATTAGATGCAATAAATAACAACTGTAAGATAATTTTCCCTTCTACCCACGTAGTTTTCGAAGGTATTGAAAAAGTTAAAAATAATATAGAGGAAAATGAAGATACGAAACCTGTGCTGTCTTACTCAACATCTAAAGCCGTAAATGAAAAACAACTCAAAGAGTCAGGTAAAAATTATATTATTTTAAGACTGGGTTCAGTGTATGGATACTCAACAGATACTGCTCGAATAGACATAATGCCAAATTTATTTTCAAAAGTAGCTTCACAAAATGGTACATTAAAGTTGTTTTCAGGAGGCAAACAAATAAAAAGTTTAGTACCACTCATTGATGTAGCTAGATGTTTTAAGTTTATGGAAGAGAGAGAGGATTTAAATTCTGAAATATTCAATTTAACCAAAGATACTCTAACCGTCAAAGAAGTTGCGGAAATTTGTAAAAAGTATAACCCTAAGGTTACTCTAAGAGAAACTAATGATGAAATCCCTAACTTAGGATTTTCTTTATCTAATAAGAAGATAAAAAAAACAGGTTTTAATTTCTTATATAATCTCGATGAAAGTATAAAAGAGATGATTTTTAAATGGTCTAAACAAAATTTACCAAAAGAGTTAGAGCATGTTCGAGACGGAGAAGGAGTGTTTATCGATAAACGAGGCAAAATAAGTAATCATGAACTTACTGAACCAATTAACCTAATTGGACTAATTGACTCTAAAAAAGGCACTATTAGAGCAAATCATTATCATCCGCAACAAGAGCAAAAGTGCTTATTTACAAAAGGGCAAATAATAGAAGTCTTTCAAGATGTTATAAATTCAAACTCTCCTAAAATGACTCAAGTCGTTAATGAAGGACAATTATCAATTATTAAACCGAATGTAGCACACACTATGGTTTTTACAAAAGACACTACATTTTTAAATTTAGTAAGAGGCGAGAGAGACCATGAAAATTATGGCATTACTCATACAATTAAACATGAATTTGTAAGCGAAAAAGAAAAAAATTTATTATTAGAATGTTATAAATTTGAATGCAGATCATGTGGTAATACTAATTTAAAAAGAGTTGTTTCATTAGGATATCAACCATTAGCAAATAATTTATTAAAGAAGAGAGAAGAAGAATGTGAACTATATCCTTTAGAAGTAAACTATTGTGATAAATGCCACAATTGTCAACTTTCAGTCTCTGT
>JAOOLP010000002.1 GCA_028408795.1 Candidatus Pelagibacter sp. | reverse complement strand
GGAGGAAAAAATGGCAAGTAGTCAAATAATTGTACTCGCAATTATTGCAACATCTTTAGCAACGTTCATCTCACGTTTTATGGGAGCTATTACATCAAAAAAAGTAAGCGTTAAGTCCAAAGTTTTTCAATGGTTTAATTGCGTAGCTTACGCTACGTTAGCTGCGTTACTAGGCAGAATGATAATCTTTCCAGCAGGAGTACTTGCCGAGTCAGACATTTTTATAAGGATCGCAGTGCTTATAATTTGTATAATTATTTTCATATTTTCTAAAAAAAACTTAGTACTCCCAACCATAGTTTCTGCTATACTTTTATCAGTTTTAAATAGTATATGAGCTTAGAAATAAAAGATCATAAAAATTCTAAAAGAGTAAAAGTTATAACTCTCAAAGAAAGCGAATTAGATAAGCTAGTTTTCCCTTTTAAAAAACATACTATTACTTCCTTAGAGTACAAGCCATTCTCTAGATTTACTTTAGCCAAAAGTGTAAACGAAGTTTTTGAAGGAAAGCTAAGCGGGTCTTTAGTAAACATATTAAATGATAGAAAAACAGGTACAGTAATAATAGAACCGGAAATTAATAATAAAAAATTTGATAAAGACTTTCTCGTCAAACTTTCGACAGGCTTTGCTTATTTAGTTGGCAATCCCAACTTTGATTCAATGACTGGGAAATATTATGCAAGATTTTATGTAAAACACCAGGATAGTAGCGACTCTTACTTAAGAAAAGCTTACACTAATTTAGATCTTCACACAGATGGTACTTATGTAAAAGAAAAAACAGATTGGTTAATAATGACCAAAATGGAAGAACAAGGAGTTTCCGGTGGAGAAAGCGTGATTTTACATTTAGATGATTGGGAACACTTAAATGAATTGAGTAATAATCCCGTAGGACAACAAAATTTTACTTGGGGATCCCCTAAAAGTAAAAATGTAGATTACAAAGTAGAACATCCTGTTTTTACAAAAGATAAGAGTGGTAAACCTATAATTTCTTACATAGACCAATTTCCAGAACCAAAAAATATGGAGCAAGGTTTATTTTTACAAAGATTATCTGATTGCTTAGAAGAGAGTAAAAATAAAGTTGAATTTCCACTACCGGTGGGATCAACAATATTTTCTAATAATTATTTTTGGCTACATGGGAGGAAGCCTTTTAAAGAAAACACCAATTTGAGCAGAGAATTGCTTAGAATCAGAGGAACTTTTTTCAATTAAGACCAGTTGACTCTGATCCATCATTCATTTTTAATCTAATAATAAATTAATTAATTAACAGAGGAAAATAATATGTTTAATAATTTGAAAAAATTAATTAGCTTAGTTTTCGCAACTGTTCTTTTAACTTCAATCTCATCAACTAGTTTTGCGATCGATAAATTACACTTCATTATCGGTGGCGGTGCTGGTGGTGGTTGGGATGGAACTGCTAGAGGAACTGGAGAGGCTTTAACTAAAGCTGGTTTTCTAAAAAGTGCTTCATTCGAAAATATGTCAGGCGGTGGTGGAGGAAAAGCCTTGTCTTACATAATCAATACGAAGCCAGAAGGAACTATACTAGTTCAATCAACACCTTTAGTATTAAGATCAATCACTAGACACAAAGGATACGTAAAAGGTTCTGGTGTATTATCTTATAAAGATGTTAAACCAATTGCTGGTGTAATTGGTGACTACGGTGCAATCGCAGTTGCTAAAAATTCACCATATAAAAACTTCAAAGATGTAGTTGATGCTTACAAAAAAGATCCTAAGTCAATTAAAATGGCTGGTGGTTCTGTAAGAGGAAGCATGGACCATCTAATTGGTGCACTTGCATTTCAAGAAGCAGGCGCTAATCCTAACAATGTAGTTTACGTACCTTACGATGCTGGCGGTAAAGCTTTAGCTGGACTTTTATCTGGGGAGACTCAAATTCTTTCAACTGGTTTGGGAGAAGTAATGGGTGCTAGAGACCAAGTAAGAATTATTGGTATCACAGCTCCAGAAAGAGTTGGCGATGCTCCAGAAGTACCAACACTAAAGGAACAAGGTTACGATGTTCAGTTTGTTAACTGGAGAGGTTTCTTTGCTCCTAAGAGTATGTCAAGTGGAGATGTTAAGAAAATTGCTAAAATGTTAGGCGATGTTCAAAAAACTCCAGAATGGGAAACAGTCAGAAAAAGAAACGCTTGGGTAAATATTTATAATCCAGGTAGAAAATTTGACAGTTTCTTGAAAACTCAAACAAAAGAAATGACAAAGTTAATGAAAAAACTAGGTGTTATCTAGTCTATTAACTTAAAGGAAGAGCAGTGAAAATAAATTCAGTTAAAATTATTTCGCTGCTCTTCTTTGTTTTATCAGCATTTTATCTTTATACAGCTCATCAAATACAAGTTTTTGCTTTCGATGAAGGCGCCCCTTTTAATGCTAAAACTTTTCCGATTTATTTAGGTTATGCAGGGATGTTTTTCTCTGGCTTAAAAATTGTTTTACCAGATAAAAAACCAATCGAGGTTGATCCAACATATTTAGAATTTAAAAAGACAATCCTATTAGTATTAACGATGATTGTTTATGGAGCAACTATACTCAAAGTTGGTTTTTTTCTATCGACTTCACTTTTTTTAGTTTTTTCTTATTATTTTTTAGGGGAAAGAAGGTGGAAATTTATTATAATTTTTTCTTTCCCATTTGTAGCAATTTTTATGTATCTACTTCACGGAGTGTTGGCTGTTTATCTTAGAGATCCACTTTTAAAATATATAGGAATAATGGGATGATTGAAGGAATAATAATTGGATTACAAACTGCTTTATCTTTTCAAAATCTGATGATGGTGATGATAGGATGTTTTGCTGGAACTATAATTGGCATGCTTCCTGGTTTAGGTCCAATGACAGCGATCGCTTTAATGATACCAATCACTTACGGCTTCGACCCCGCAACGGGCCTAATTTTAATGGCAGGAGTTTATTATGGAGCTGTATTCGGAGGGTCAACTTCCTCAATTTTAATTAATGCACCTGGGGTTCCTGGCACAGTCGCAACATCATTCGATGGTTATCCAATGGCACAACAAGGAAAAGCTGGCAAAGCATTAGCTATTGCCGCCTATAGCTCTTTTGCAGGAGGAACAATTTCAGCAATATTTTTGTTAATTGCTGCACCAAGTTTATCAAAAGTAAGTTTATCATTTAGATCACCAGATTATTTTGGGTTAATGATATTAGGTTTAACAGCAGTTGCTGCCTTCTCTTCAAAAGGAAATTTTTTAAAAGCCATGATGATGTGTGTGTTAGGTTTAATGTTAGCATCAGTTGGTCAAGATACTTTATCTGATATTCCAAGATTTACGTTTAACACAATGAATTTATCGGACGGGATTAGTTTCGTTTTAGTAGTAATGGCAACATTTGCAATGAGCGAGGCTCTTACGATTATTATAAAAGGAAATGACCCCTCCAAAGCTGCTAAACAAATTTCACTTACAGACTTGGGTTCTATTAAAGTTAATAAAGAAGAAACAAAACAAATGGCTGTAACGATTCCACGATCATCTATTTTAGGATTTATTGTAGGTGTGCTACCAGGAGCAGGCGCAACAATTGCATCTTTTTTAGCTTACGGAATGGAGAGAAATTTTGTTAAAAAAGAGGAAAAAGATAAGTTTGGCAAAGGAAGTGTGCAAGGTTTATCAGCACCAGAAACTGCAAACAATGCAGCATGTTCAGGATCATTTGTGCCACTATTAACTTTAGGAATTCCAGGCAGTGGTACCACAGCAGTGATGCTAGGAGCGCTCTTAGGATTTGGAATTCAACCAGGTCCAAGGTTATATGAAACCAATCCTGAAATTTTTTGGTCTGTAATTATGTCAATGTATATTGGCATGGTAGTTTTATTGATTCTTAATCTTCCGTTAATTCCCTATATCGCAAGAATTTTAGCTGTCCCTAGAACATTTTTAATTCCAATGATTCTTTTTTTCTCGGTGACAGGCATCTATTTAATGTCGTTTAATAATTTTGATATTTTTTTAATGATAGGAATAGCGGTTGTTGCCACCATTCTCAGATTATATGATTTTCCAATGCCACCATTGATACTCGCTTTTGTTCTAGGAGGGTTAATGGAGGAAAACTTAAGAAGATCGCTTTTAATAAGTGACGGCTCATGGTCATTCCTTTGGGACAGACCGTTAACACTATGTATTATGTTAGTTATTATCTTAATTGTCGGTTGGCAGGGATATCAAAGCTTTATAAAAAGATGATCAGTGTTGTATTTTTTCAACACAAAAATTGAGGTTTCTAGCCACTTTTTAACCTACAGGTTGCAAATACTAGCTTTATTTCCTGGATTTTTTAGTTTTTTTTAAATAAAGATTAAACAATATTAATTAATATTTAAGAGAGAGAAAAATTTATGAAAAACTACATACGTATATTTTTCAGTGCACTGCTTTTAATTTGGGCAACACCATCTAACGCCGAGTTTAAATACGGAGTTGGATTGATTGTTGGACAAGTTGATTCAGACGGTACGGAAACAGAAGGTACAGCAGCTGATACTTCAACAAGATCTGCAAGTTTTGAAGAAATATTTGCTGGGGTAGACCTTTTTGCTGAATACGATTTTGGTGGATATACAGTTGGATTACAATACATTCCAATTGATAAAGATGTTGGTGACGGTTCAAGAACCGACTCTGAAGGAAGCGATCCAGCTGAAAACGATTCAGGTGAAAGAACCGCAAGTGCAACAGTTGAAGACATGTATTCTATTTATACTAACGTACCATTAAGCGATAGTGTTTATGGCCTATTAGCCTACAACCAAGCTTCTGTAAAAACATCGGAGACTTTAAACGCTTCGAGTTACGGAAACAAAGATATCGACGGATATTCAATTGGTGTTGGTTACAAAGATGGTAGTGCGAAATACGAAGTGTATTACACTGACTTTGATGACTTCACGATTACTGCATCTGGTGGAAATTCTAACAGCGTAGCAGCAGATATTGATGCGCTAACGTTTAGAATGTCTTACGGATTCTAATAACTGAAAAATTAAATTAATTTAAAAAAAACCCATCTCTTTGAGATGGGTTTTTTTTGCTCTAAATTATAATCTGACGTATTTTTTCTTTTTGTCAAATGCCCAATCTTTTGTTCCATGAATAGCGATAAACATAAAACCTCCTGCTAAACCAAGGTTTTTAAGTAAAGCTATAACTTGCATTTGGTTGCTAAAATCTGAATGAAATATAATTGCAGTAGCTATAGAAAATAAAGCTAAAAGAATTGCTGATATTTTGACTTGATAACCAATAATCACAAAAATAGGTAAAAGTATTTCCAACAAGATGGTCGGCCATAGCAGCAAACCTGGAACCCCAAATCCTTCCATCCAGTTTACAGTAGAATCAAAATTGAAAAACTTGTTATACCCTGATATCAAAAATACTGAGGAAATGAAAACTCTTCCTAATAAATCAATAAAATTAGTCATATCGCATTTAATCTCAAACTCTAGATAGAGTCAAAAAAAAATAGATCAAATTAAGTTTTTTTTTCTACTAATCTTAATATTAAAGGCACAATGAATAAAATCATTAATAATCTAATAATATGATGAAAAGAAACAAATTCAGGGTCTAAATCAAAGAATATTGCAATAACTGCAACCTCATAAATCCCGCCTGGACAGTATGAAAGTAATAAAGTGAAAAAATTTTTATCAATAAATAATCCCGCAACAAAAGCAGCAATAAGACCTAAGATTACAAGTAAAAAAGTTGCCACAAAACTATGCAGCGCATTATTTGCTATTTCTCCAAATGTTTTATCCGCAAATCTACATCCAACAGATGAACCGAGTATAAGCAAACAATAATCTATTATGTCAGATGGTAGTTTATAAGAGGCTAGTTCAAAGATTTGTAAAAAACCACTAGCAAACAATGTTCCAGCAAGTAAAGCAGCAGGAATTTTAAGTTTATCAAAGAAAAGAATTAAAACAATTGAAGATATGATTAGTATTATTAAATGATAAATATTCTGATCTAAGATTTTTTCATCAACAATTTTGATACTATCAACTTCATAAAAGCTATTAACAATAAACGGGAAAATTGTGATAATTATTATTAATCTTATTAAATGTGAAGTAGCAACTTGACTTAGGTCACTTTTTTCATCTTCAGCTAAGATCATTAGCGGACCTAAAGCTCCGGGTGCAGCTGAAAAAATAGAGGTTTTCCTATCATATTTTGAGAATTTTTGGAGGTATTTAGAAACTATTAAAACACTTAAAATAATATATATAAGCATTATCAAAGAAGTCCAAACCCACTGATGAATTTGAGTAAATAAATCTTTGTCAATGTAATTTCCAATATAAAGACCTAACAATATTAAAGTTGAAGACAGAATTAATCTTGGCATTTTAGTTTTAAAACCTTTTAAAGAAGCCAAAGATGTAATTAACATTGGACCCAAAAACCAAGCCAAAGGTATATTGAAAAATTCAGCAACTATTGCACTCGGAACAGATATAGCTATAACGAGAGCAAATTCTTTGGAAAATATTTGTTTAAAATTTTCTTTATTAAACGGTATAGCTTGGTTATTGTGCATAATTTATGAATTTAGGATTTCTAGGAACAGGCCACATAACATCTTCGGTTATTGAAGGTATTTTTAAATCTAAATTAAAAGTCAAAAAAATTTTTATTTCCCCTCGTAATAAAATAATAGCAAAAAAGTTAAGTAAAAGATTTAAAAAAGTAACTATTTCAGACAATAATCAACAATTAATAGATAATTCTAAATGGATCTTTTTGGCAATTACACCCCAGGTTGGACATAAAATTTTAAAAAAACTTAAGTTTAAGAAAACTAAAAAGATTGTCAGTTTTATTTCAACAATTAATTTGCATACTTTAAAAGATTACACGAAAAATAAGAATATATCACGTGTTATACCTCTTCCTTTTATTGGAATGAAAAAAGGACCAGTTATTATTTTTTCATCGGATAAAAAATTAAAGTTCTTTTTTAAACATTTAGGAAAAGTTTTTGAGGTAAAAAATGAAAAATTATCAAAAGCTTTCTGGTCAACATCTTCATTTATGGCTCCTTATTATAATTTACTGCTATCAACAAGTAGATGGTTAATCTCAAAAGGTATAAAAAGAAAAGAGGCTGAAAAATATACAAAAGAACTTTTTCTAGCCTTGTCTGAAGATTCAATAAATAAAAATCATTTATCTTTAGAAAGTCTTGTTTTAAATTCTCAAACACCAGGTGGCACTAATGCTTTTGTTTTAAAAAAACTTAAAAAAACCAAATTTTACTCGACACAGCAAAAAGCTTTGAATAATGTTTTCAAAAAATTTTAATAAGGAAAATATATGGAAATAACATACGAAGATTTTAAAAAGGTAAATATAAAAGTTGGCACAGTTATTGAAGTTAAAAAAAATGAAAAAGCTAGAAAACCTTCATTAGTACTAAAAGTAGATTTTGGAAATGAAATTGGTATAAAACAATCATCCGCACAAATTACTCATTACTATAATGCTGACAATCTTGTAGGAAAACAGGTAATAGGTGTTTGTAATTTTCCCGTTAAAAATATTGCTGGAGTTATTTCTGAAGTTTTAATATTAGGAGCTATTGAAAAAGACGGAAAAGTAGTTTTACTTCATCCTTCACAAGAGACAAAAAATGGTCTAGATATCGCTTAAGATGTCTTCTCAGCTAATTTCATTATTACTTTTTGGTGTCGCGGCATCTCTTTCTCCAGGGCCAAATAATATAATGACATCATACACAGCTTTTAATTTTGGAATTAAAAAAACAATTCCAACTATGTTAGGTGTAATTATTGGTTGGACTTTATTAGTTATAATATTACAAATTAGTTTTGTTATTGTTTTTCAAAAAATTGAGGTAGCACAGAAATTTATAAGATTTTTTGGATCTATTTACTTATTGTACATGGCTTATAAAATATCTTTTTCAACAGCCGGATCTGAAAAAATGAGCCCAAAACCCGTAACTTTTTTAAATACTTTTTTTTTTCAATTCATAAATCCAAAAAGCATAATAATAGTATTAGCTGCTATTTCGATGTTCATTAATCCTCAAGAAAATTTTGTGAAAGATTCTATTATTTTAACTATTATATTTTTTTTTATGGCTGTTGGAAGCCAAGCTGCGTGGTGTTTAATGGGCAAATATTTGAGAAAATTTGCCACAAGTGATAAATTTATAAAGAATTTTAATTATACCATGTCTTTTTTGCTTATCGTTTGCGTGATTTTGTTCTATGTATAGCCCATGAAATTTAATAGTAAAAATTCATTTCAATCTCTCGACACTCTTAATTCATCAGGAAAAAATTATAAAATTTTTAACTTAAAAATTGCAGAAAAGAACGGTTTAGTGGGAATATCAAAACTTCCAAAATCTCTTAAAGTACTATTAGAAAATCTTCTGCGTTATGAAGATGATGCCACCGTTGATAAAAAACAGATTTTAGCTTTGAAAGAATGGCTAAAGAATAAAAAATCAAATACAGAAATAGCCTACAGACCTGCAAGAACTTTATTACAAGATTATACCGGTATACCAGCTATTGCAGATCTTGCGGCAATGAGGGATGCTGTAAAAGAAAAAAATAAAGATCCAAATCAAATCAACCCTTTATCTACAGTAGATCTAGTAATAGATCACTCTGTTATGGTAGACGAATATGCATCTGATAAATCATTTAATCAAAATGTGGAAAAAGAATTTTCTAGAAATGGTGAGAGATATGCATTTCTTAAGTGGGGTCAAAAAGCTTTTGATAATTTTAGAGTTGTTCCTCCAGGAACAGGTATTTGTCATCAAGTAAATCTTGAGTATTTAGCCAAAGTAGTTTGGTCATCAAAAAGTGGAGAAGATCTTTATGCTTATCCAGACACATTAGTTGGAACAGACAGTCACACGACAATGGTTAATGGATTATCAGTTTTAGGGTGGGGTGTTGGCGGAATAGAAGCAGAAGCTGCTATGTTAGGTCAACCTATTTCAATGTTAATCCCTGAGGTTATTGGAGTGGAGATCAAAGGAAAATTGCTTGAAGGATTAACAGCCACAGACCTTGTGTTAGCAATTGTTGAGATGCTTAGAAAAAAAGGTGTAGTAGGAAAATTTGTAGAATTTTATGGAGATGGTTTAAAAAATCTTACATTAGCTGATAGAGCTACCATAGCAAATATGGCACCTGAGTACGGTGCTACATGTGGTTTTTTTCCAGTAGATGAAGAAACTTTAAAATATTTAAAACTTTCTGGGCGAGATAAGGAGACAATCGAACTTGTAGAAAAATATTCAAAAGTACAAGGACTTTGGGCAAGCGAAGGTATGGAGTTTACTGACACTTTGTCTTTAGATATTAGCACAGTTGTTCCAAGTATTTCTGGCCCTAAACGACCACAAGACAAAGTTTTATTAACCGAGTCTTCTAATAGTTTTGCTAAAGCTTATAAAGAAAACACAAAGAGAGAAAAACCTATTCAAGCAGATGTTGCTGGTACTGATTACAAAATCAGTGATGGAGATATAGTAATAGCAGCTATTACTTCCTGCACAAACACTTCAAATCCAAGCGTAATGATTGGTGCGGGACTACTTGCAAAAAAAGCTATTGAAAGAGGTTTGAAAATTAAACCGTGGGTGAAAACTTCTTTGGCTCCTGGCTCTAAAGTAGTTACAGACTATTTAGAAAAAGCAGGTCTAAATAAATATTTAGATGAACTTGGATTTAATTTAGTAGGTTACGGTTGCACAACTTGTATTGGAAATTCTGGTCCGCTAAATCAAAATATTTCTGATGCGATACACAAAGAAAATTTATATTCAGTTTCTGTTTTATCGGGAAATAGAAATTTTGAAGGAAGAATAAGTCCAGATGTAAAAGCAAATTATCTTGCTTCACCTCCACTAGTAGTTGCCTTCGCTCTAGCTGGTAATATGAATTTTGATATGTACGAAAATTCTCTTGGTACTGACAAAGAAGGCAAAGAAGTATTTTTAAAAGATATTTGGCCGAGCAATAAAGAAATTGAAGATATAATGTTAAAGTCAATCAATGCAAAAATGTTTATTGATCGCTATTCTAATGTTTCAAAAGGACCTAAAGAATGGAGTGATATTAAAACAGTCGATAGCAGTATTTATAATTGGGAAGATAACTCTACATACGTTAAAAAACCTCCTTTCTTTGATAATTTACCAGATCAACCAGAGGGCTTTAAGCCGATCAAAGATGCAAGATTATTACTTTTACTAGCAGACTCAGTTACTACAGACCATATCTCTCCAGCGGGTAATATAAAAAAAGATAGCCCTACAGGCGATTACTTTATGAAAAACCAAGTACAACAAAAAGACTTTAATTCTTATGGTGCAAGACGTGGAAATCATGAAGTTATGATGAGAGGTACATTTGGAAATATAAAAATCAGAAACGAAATGGCTCCGGGAACTGAAGGTGGATTTACGACTTTACAGCCAGATGGAAAAGTAATGAGTGTTTATGATGCTGCCATTGAATACAAAAAAAGGGGAAATGATCTTATTGTTATGGCTGGAAAAGAATATGGCACTGGTTCTTCTAGAGACTGGGCTGCTAAAGGCACAAAACTTTTAGGAATAAAGGCTGTTATAGCAGAAAGTTTTGAGAGAATTCACAGATCAAATCTAATCGGTATGGGTGTTTTGCCCCTTCAATTTAAAGATGGTTTTGACAGAAAAAAATTAAACATTACAGGTGAAGAATTAATTACTATAGTCGATATAGATAAAGGCATTAAACCAAGAGATGAAGTGTCATGTGAAATTAAATATAAAGACGGCACAAGCAAAACTATTAAACTTCTTTGTCGAATAGATACTCAAAATGAGGTGGAATACTACAAAAATGGCGGAATTCTCCAATACGTTCTTAGAAATATGTTAAATTAATGAGAAATATAACTGTAAAAGTACATCCTTCAAAAGCAAATTTAAAAAAAAAAGATCAATTAGCCTGGAAAATTGCAGAGATAGCTTCTGATAAAGCAAAAATAAATAAAGATGCAATTGAGATGGTTATTAATAGAATTATTGATAACGCTTCTGTAGCTATCGCTTCGTTTAATAGAAAGCCTGTTGTATCAGCTAGACAAATGGCTTTAGCTCATCCAAGAAAAACTGGAGCAAATATTTTTGGGTTAAGCTCTAAAATAAAAGTTGATTGTGAGTGGGCAGCTTGGGCTAATGGTACGGCTGTGAGAGAATTAGATTATCACGATACTTTTTTAGCAGCAGACTACAGTCACCCAGGAGATAATATACCAGCTATTTTGGCCGTTGCTCAACAAAAAGGATGTAGTGGAATGGATCTTATAAAAGGAATTTTAACTGGGTATGAAGTTCAAGTTAATTTAGTTAAAGGTATTTGTCTACACGAACATAAAATAGATCACATTGCACACTTAGGACCAAGTGTTGCAGCAGGATTAGGTAGTTTATTAAAATTAAACTCGGAAACAATTTATCAATCAATTCAACAAGCTTTACATACTACAATTTCAACTAGACAATCTAGAAAAGGAGAAATATCAAGTTGGAAAGCATTTGCTCCTGCACATGCTGGAAAACTAGCGATAGAGGCAGTAGATAGATGTATGAGAGGAGAGGGAGCTCCGAGTCCAATTTATGAGGGTGAAGATAGTGTTATCGCATATGTTTTATCAGGCCCTGGAAAAAAGTATATAGTTCCATTACCGAGAATTAACGAACCAAAAAAAGCAATTTTAGAAACTTATACAAAAGAGCATTCTGCTGAATACCAGTCACAAGCATTAATTGACTTGGCTAGAAGTTTGAATAGAAAAATTAAAAATTTATCAGATATCAGTAAAATTATTATAGAAACTAGTCATCACACCCACTACGTTATAGGAACAGGTGCTAATGATCCTCAAAAAATGGATCCAAATGCTAGTAGAGAAACATTAGATCACTCTATAATGTACATATTTGCGGTAGCTTTAGAAGATGGTATTTGGCATCATATAAAATCTTATACTCCACAAAGAGCTAGAAAAAAAAGTACGGTTAAACTTTGGAAAAAAATAGTGACCCGTGAAAATAAAAAATGGACTAGAAAATATCACGATAAAGATCCTAAAAAGAAATGTTTTGGAGGAAAAGTAATAATCAAAATGAAAAATGGTTCAACAATTTCAGAGGAAATTAATGTTGCGGATGCCCACCCAGCAGGAAGAAGACCTTTCAAAAGAGAACAATATATTGATAAATTCAGAGCTTTAACTGATGGCATTATTTCAGAAAAAGAGTCTAGAAGGTTTTTAAAAATCGTTCAAAATTTAAAAAATTTAAAACGCAACAATTTAGTTGGCTTAAATATTGAAGTATTGAAGAAAAGTATTAAAAAAATAAATAAAAATACTATTTTTTAATTATATACTAAATAAAAATTTATATTTCTCATTGATCGTCAAAACATCTAAATTGACAAATCCACCTATTATTAATTGAATCGCAATTATTAGAATTGCTACTAAGCCAACATATCCTAGCCATTGATGTTTTTTAATATAATCTGCAAAATAACTTGCAAGTGTCGCAATTAAAAAAACTGATAAAAGTAAACCAATAACCATTAAATAATAATTTCCCTTTGCGGCGCCTACTACTCCTATAACATTGTCAAAACTAATTGCTATATCAGCTACTAAGACTTTATAAACTCCATTTGAAAAAGATTGAGTTTCAGCTGATTTTACTTGAGGGGACCTAATTTTATTTTTACCAAAAAAGTCTTGCCTTAGGTTATGTATTACCCATAAAAGCAAAACACCACCTAAAATTTTTAACCAGCCGAACTGAAACATGTAGTCAGCGGCAAAAGCAAATATTATTCTAAATAAAAAAGCCGCTCCAACACCCCAGGCGATAATCTTTTTTCTATTATCTGGAGCAAAATTAGCTGCAATTAATCCTATAATGATCGCATTGTCTGCAGCCATTACTATATCGATTAACACGATTTGAACTGAAATTATTAATTGCTCTAACATTATGTTGATTCATGTATATAATTTAAATTGCCAATATTAAAGAATAAAAAATGATCAATAGAACTTATCAATCTAATATTACTAGAAAACAAATATTTTTATTATCCATTCCGGTTTTTTTCTCAAATTTGGCTATTCCTTTTGTGGGAATAGTTGACACTGGTTTGATGGGTAATTTAGGTGATGCCAAGTATTTAGCAGCAACAAGTATAGCCACTTCAGTAATGACAATGATAATTTGGAGTTTTGGTTTTCTCAGAATGGGGACAGTGGGGATAGTTGCTCAACTTTATGCCAAAAGCGATTATCGAGAAATAGCAAGAACAATAATAAGAAATTTTCTTTTGGCTATATTATTATCCTTAATTTTAATTTTATTTCAAAATATTATTATAAAATTAACCGGTATTTTTTTTATAACTTCTACCGATACACAAGAATTGATTAAAACCTACATATCAGTAAGAGTGTTATCTATTCCAGCAGAATTTATAATATATATTCTTATCGGTTTTTATTTTGGTATTCAAAAAACAAAAATATCAAGCTTATTTATAATAGTTTTATCTTCTTTAAATATAATTTTTAGTTCTTTCTTTGTCTTATCACTAAGCTTAAATGTTTTTGGTGTAGCTCTCGGAACTTTGATTTCAAGTTATATTACTGTAATTTTATTCTCTTTTTTTACTTACAAATTTATCGTAAAAAATTTTCAAATTACTCCATCTTTTCAAAAATTATTTATTATATCAAAAATTGTAAGATTACTTTCTATAAATTTCGACATATTTGTTAGAACTTTATTTCTAACTTTTGCATTTTTGTGGATAACATTTCTAGGATCAAAACTTGGTGAAGATTATGTAGCAGTAAATTCTATTTTAATTCAATTTATATTTATTTCAGCTTTTTTTCTTGATGCTTACGCTTTCTCCACAGAAGGTATAGTTGGTTATGCCATAGGTAGAAGAAATTTAAAATCTTTTTTATTAACTGTAAAAAATTCAATTCAGTTAAGTATTTGCACTGCATTATTAATATCAATTTTATATTTGATTTTCTTTAAACAAATTATAAATATTTTAACTGATATAGAAATATTAAGATTTATCTCATACAACCATGCTATTTGGATTATTGTAATTCCTCCTATTGCTGCGTTATGTTATCAGTTTGATGGAATATTTATTGGAGCATCCCAAACAAAAGATCTGAGAAACGGAATGATGATTTCTGTTGCTTCTTTTGTGGTAATATCTATATATTTAACTAAATATTTTAATAATCACGGTTTGTGGTTATCTCTACTTTTATTTATGATTTTAAGATCTCTTACATTAAATATATTTTTTAAAAAGATTTTAAGAAAGTTCTAAATGCAATTTTTGTATAAAATTCCAGGATATTTGCTTTTATTATTTGGAGGCTTTTGTCTTAGTTGGGGAGGTTTAATTGTTAGATCATTTGAAACTTCGAATGCATGGGACATTTTACTATTAAGATCATCTTTTTTTTTCTTAGGTGTTACCATTTTCTTAATTTTAACTTATAAAAAAAAAGCTGCAGATATTATTATCAAAGCTGGTCTACCAGGTTTTTTGGGCGGTTTTGTTATGTCTTTTAGTTTTATTGCTTTTGTATTTGCAATGATGAATACCTCTGTAGCAAATGTTGTTTTTATAATAAGCACCCAAACAATGTTTTTAGCACTTTTTGGATTTATTTATCTTAGAGAAAAAGTTTCGATTATAAGTTTTTTATCAATAATATTAGCTATGTCGGGTATTTCTGTCATGATCGGTGACTCTATTTCTTCGGGCACTTTGTTTGGTAACATCGTAGCTTTAACCATTCCAATAAGTTTTTCAATTTTAATAATGATAATAAGAAAAAATCCAAAATTAGATTTAATTCCAGCCATTTGGTTTGCTTCACTCTTTTCAGTTCTATACTCTTTGGTAATGGTAGACTCTTTTAACTTTTCAAATCATGATATTTTTATGGGATTTTTATTAGGAGTTCCCCAGCTCACATTTGGTTTTATTTGTATTACTATTGGTTCTAGAACTACTCGTGCTGTAACTGTCGGTTTATTAATGTTATCAGAAACTATTTTTGCCCCTATTTGGGTATGGTTATTTCTTAATGAAATTCCACCTTCAAGTGTGTTTATTGGTGGAACAATAATAATTTTTGCTATTATTATTAAGAGTCTAGATAAAAATAAACCAATTGTGGCTTAATAATATTTGACTTTTTAAATCATATAGAGGAAGATCCATTTGTAACGGGAGAGTCTAATTTATTTAGCGCCGAAGGAGCAACTACCCAGGAAACTCTCAGGCAAAAGGACCGTTAACATAATAACTCTGGAAAGCAGGCTTAGGCCTCACCGAAGGATTAAATCTCTCAGGTAAAAAGACAGATTGGGTTAGTAAAAAAAAAAGAGTTATTATGCAAGTACAAAAAACAGCTTTATATAACGTTCACAAAAACCTCGGAGCCAAGTTCGTTCCATTTGCAGGTTATGAGATGCCGATTCAATATAAAGATGGGATTGTAAAAGAACATATCTCTACAAGAACATACGCAGGTTTTTTTGATGTCTCTCATATGGGGCAGTTTTTTTTAGAAGGTGATAATACATTAACAGTTGCTTTAGAAAAAATTATTCCCGCAGATTTAAAATCTTTAAAAATTAATTGTTCAAAATATTCTTTTTTACTAAATAGTGAGGGAGGGATCATTGATGATTTGATTATAACTAAAACTAATAAAGGATTTAGTATAATTTTAAATGCAGCATGTAAAGAAAACGACATTAAGCAGATTTCACAGTTTTTAGGTAAAAATCATAAATATTTTTTAAATAATGATTTATCTTTAATAGCTTTACAAGGACCCAAGTCAGTTGAAATACTAGAAAAGCTTATAACTGGTGTTTCTAACTTAAAATTTATGACAGGTAATAACTTTAATTATGATAACGAAAATTTATATATAACAAGATCAGGTTATACAGGAGAGGATGGATTTGAAATTTCTATTTCAAATAAAAAAGTAGAAAAACTTATTAACTTTTTAATTTCAAATGACGTAAAACCAATAGGCTTAGGAGCTAGAGATACACTTAGGTTAGAAGCAGGTCTTTGTTTATACGGACATGATCTAAATGAAAAAATTAATCCAGTAGAGGCGAATTTAAAATGGGCTATTGCAAAAAAAAGAAAAGATATTGGCGGCTTCAATGGTTGGGACAAAATAAAAAGTTTATTAACAAATGGTAGTGAAAAAATAAGAGTAGGCATAAAACCTGAGGGCAAAGTTATTGCTAGAGAAAATACGAAAATCTTTTCAAGTGATGATAAAGAAATAGGTTTCGTTACAAGTGGAACTTTTGGTCCCAGCGTTAATGCACCGGTTGCCATGGGATACGTAAAATCAAATTTTGCCAAAATTGGAACATCTATAAAACTGGAAGTAAGAGGAAAGAAATATGAGGGTAAAGTTTCAGAGCTTCCGTTTTATAAAAAAAGTTATGTTAAATAAAAAGTGAGGTAAAAATGAGTGAAAAAAAATTTTCAAAAAAACACGAGTGGGTCTCTTTAGAAGGTGATCTAGCTACAGTGGGTATAACTAAGCATGCTACTGAATTACTAGGTGATATAGTTTTTGCAGAGGTACCTGATGCGGGCAAGTCTGTTGATAAAGATGGTCAGGCAGCAGTCGTTGAGTCAACTAAAGCAGCAAGCGATGTATATTCTCCTGTCTCTGGTGAAATTACCGAAGGAAATAAAGCCATAGTAGATGATCCAAGCAGCATTAACTCAGATCCCGAGGGTGCAAGTTGGTTTTTTAAATTAAAGATAAAAGATAAAGGGGAGTTCGACTCTTTAATGTCCAAAGATGAATACGATAAATTTTGCAAGGAGAACCCTAATTAAATGATTGACGATAATTCAAAAGAATTCATTAAAAGACATATAGGTCCTTCAGCAGAGGATCAATTTAAAATGTTAAAGCATGTAGGTTATAATACACTTAATGATTTAATGGTGAATACAGTTCCAGAAAAAATTTTATTAAAAAATGAACTTAAAATTAACGAACCATTGTCTGAAAATGATGCTTTAAAAAAATTAAAATCTATTTCTAAAAAAAATAAAATCTTTAGAAATTTCATTGGAATGGGGTATTACAACTCGATTACTCCTAACGTTATTCTAAGAAATATTCTAGAAAATCCAGGATGGTATACTTCTTATACTCCATACCAACCCGAAGTAGCTCAGGGACGTCTTGAAATGCTTCTTAATTTTCAACAATCAATTATAGATCTAACGGGAATGGATATTGCAAACGCTTCGTTATTAGATGAAGCAACGGCTACAGCCGAAGCAGTTGGGCTGTCACAAAGATTAGATAAAACAAACTCAAAAAAAATATTCATCTCAAGTAATTGTAACCCTCAAACTATAGATCTTATCAAAACTAGAACAAATCCATTTGGCTTAGAATTAATTATTGGTGACGAAAACAAAGTTCTTACAAAAATTAAAGAAGATATTATTTGTGGAGTATTATCTTACCCTGGAACTTTAGGTGAAATAATAGACCCTAGTGAAAGTATAAGTCAAATTCATAAAAAAAATGGGAAGGCTATTTTAGTTTGTGATCTCCTTGCGCTAGCCAAATTAAAAACACCTGCTGAGCTCGGTGCTGATATAGCAGTCGGAAGTGCTCAAAGATTCGGTATTCCAATGGGATACGGTGGCCCACACGCAGCTTTTTTTGCCACTAAAGAAGAATTTAAAAGATCAATGCCAGGTAGAATCATCGGTGTTTCAAAAGATCGACACGGAAAAAAAGCTTATAGATTATCTTTACAAACCAGAGAGCAACATATTAGAAGAGATAAAGCCACAAGTAACATTTGCACCGCTCAAGCTTTATTAGCGATAATATCTGCTGCTTTCGCAATTTATCATGGCCCCGAGGGAATACTTAAAATTGCTAACAGAACTTCTAAATTAGCAAAATTATTTGCAGATGAAATTAAAAATGGTGGTTACCAAATTCTATCTAATCATTTTTTTGATACTGTTACAATTAGAACAAATGAAAAAACAAATTCTATTTATAAAGCGGCGTTAAAAGAGGAAATCAATCTAAGAAAAGTTGACGAAAAAAATTTATCAGTTGCATTTGATGAGGCAAAAAAACTCGATGATGTAAATTTATTATTAAAAATTTTTGGAATTTCTAAAATAATTAAACAAGACGTAAAAGTTGAGCTAAATAATCTTCCAAAAAATCTTTTAAGAACATCTAAGTATTTGACTCATCCAGTTTTTAATAAGTATCACTCAGAAACAGAAATGCTTAGATATTTAAAAAAACTTGAGGATTGTGATATTGCTCTCAATAGATCAATGATTGCACTGGGTTCTTGTACGATGAAACTAAATGCAACAGCAGAATTAATGCCTATCACTTGGAAAGAATTTTCTTTACCGCATCCTTTTGTGCCTACAAATCAAATGGAAGGTTATAAAATTCTTTTTAGCGATTTAATAAATGATTTAAAAGAAATTACAGGATTTGATGCAGTTTCTTTACAACCAAATTCTGGAGCACAGGGTGAATATGCTGGCTTAATGACTATAAGAAAATTTCATAAAAGTAATAATCAAGAAAATCGAAACATATGTCTGATTCCAGACTCAGCGCATGGAACTAATCCAGCTAGCGCCCAAATGAGTGGAATGAAGGTTGTCGTCGTAAATTGCGATGAAGATGGGAATGTTGATATTAATGATCTCAAAACTAAAGCTGAGAAATACTCAAAAGACCTTGCTGCTTTAATGGTTACTTACCCTTCAACTCATGGTGTTTTTGAAGAAAAAATAATTGAAATTTGTGAAATTGTTCATAGTCATGGTGGGCAAGTTTATATGGATGGAGCAAATTTAAATGCATTGGTTGGGATTGCAAAACCAGGTAATTTTGGACCGGATGTTTGTCATATTAATTTGCACAAAACATTTTGTATTCCACACGGTGGAGGAGGACCAGGAATGGGTCCAATTGCATGTGCCAAACATTTAGCAGATTTTTTGCCTACACATGAAATTATTAAAGAGTCAGGGCCAAAAAATGGAATGGGTGCAGTGTCTGCTGCCCCCTGGGGGAGCTCTAGTATTCTTCCAATTTCATGGATGTACATAAAGATGATGGGTGCTGAAGGATTAAAAAAGGCATCGCAAATTTCAATTTTAAACGCAAATTATATTTCAAAGAAATTATCTAACGATTATAAAGTTTTATATACAGGCAAGAATGGAAATGTTGCGCATGAATGCATAATTGATATCAGACCAATTAAATCTAGCTCAGGAATTTCTGAAGAAGATTTAGCTAAAAGATTAATTGATTTTGGTTATCATGCTCCAACAATGTCGTGGCCAGTTGCAGGTACTATAATGATAGAACCAACAGAAAGTGAAAATTTAGAGGAAATTGACAAGTTTTGTAATGCATTAATTCAAATTAAAAAAGAGATAAATAAAGTAGAGTCTTCAAAATTTGACAAAGATGACAATCCCTTAAAAAATGCTCCTCACACTTATATCGAATTAGCATCTAATGAATGGAATCACAGTTATACAAGAGAGGAAGCTGCCTTTCCAAATGAGTATGTCAAAAATAATAAATTTTGGGCACCAGTTGCAAGAGTAGACAATGTTTATGGTGATAGAAATCTAGTATGTTCTTGCCCATCAATGGATGAATATAAAGATGAAGCTGCATAGTTTTTATTAATGAAAATTGCAGTCATTGGCTCGGGCATCTCAGGTTTATCATCAGCTTACTTTTTATCAAAAAAATTTAAAGTCGATTTATTTGAAAAAGATGATCATTTCGGAGGACACTCTTTTACATATGAAATAAAAGAGAATGATAAAATTATTCCAGTGGACTTAGGTTTTATAGTTTTTAATGAGTTAACTTATCCTAACCTGATTAATTTTTTTAAGGAATTAAAAGTACCTTTCGAAAAAAGCAATATGTCTTTTTCTGTTTCTGTCAAAAACACCAATATTGAATACAGTGGTAACGGGTTCAATGGAATATTTGCAAACAAACTTAATTTATTTGATCTAAAATTTTTAAACATGATTAGAGAAATAATCTCTTTTTATAAAATTGCCCCAACACTACTTAATAAAAAATATGACTCAGAGACCTTGGGAAATTTTTTAATTAAACAAAAATTATCAACTTATTTTATAGAATATCATTTAATACCGATGGTAGCAGCAATTTGGTCAGTACCTTTTGAAAATGCAAAAAAGATGCCTTTAAATTTTTTTTTAAATTTTTTCATTAATCATGGCTTATTTAAACTTAAAAATAGACCTCAATGGTATACAGTTACAAATAGAAGCAGAACATATGTTAAAAAAATTTTAAATAAAGTAAGTGGAGAAATATTTAAAAATTATAAAGTTAATAAAATTGTAAGGAATGATAATAATGTTAGGATTATGATTGGGAATGAATATTTAGACTACGACCAAGTAGTACTAGCATCTCATGCAGATCAAAGTTTAAATCTATTAGACACTCCAACAGAACAAGAAAAAAATATATTAGGTAAGTTTAGTTATGTGCCTAATAAGGCAATTTTGCACTCAGATGAAAGTTTAATGCCTAAAAGGAAAAAAGCTTGGTCTAGCTGGAACTCTGTTTCTGATGGAAAAAAAACATGTATTACTTATTGGTTAAATAAACTTCAGAATTTAAAAACTGATAACAATTATTTTTTAACTTTAAACCCCATTCATAGGCCAAACGAAAATTTAATTATCAAACGTATAAATTTTACACACCCTTATCTAAATTCTGAGAATATAAAACTACAGAAAGATTTAAACATAATTCAAGGAAAAAAAAGAACTTGGTTTTGTGGAAGTTATTTCGGTTATGGTTTTCATGAGGATGGATTAATATCAACTATAAATATGATAAAAAATTTTAAAAATATATGAACTCATGTATTTATAATGGCGTTGTTACACATACTAGGTTCAAGCCAGTCAAACATTTTTTAAAATATAATACATTCTCTCTTTTAATAGATTTAGATGAGATAAAAGATTTGGACCAAAAAAATATTATTTTCTCTTATAACAAATTTAATATATTTAGTTTCTATAACAAAGATCATGGAGACAGAGACGGTAAATCTTTAAAAAATTGGATATATGATAAATTAAGAAGATTTAAAATAAACTCTAATATAGATAAAATAAAATTACTTTGTTATCCAAGAATATTCGGCTATGTATTTAATCCACTGAGTATTTTTTATTGTTACGAAAACAACTCTCTTAAAGCTATTTTTTATGAGGTTAAAAATACTTTTAACGAACAGCATACATATGTTTTCGAAACTAACAATTCTGATAGTATAGAACAAAGTTGTAAGAAAAAATTCTATGTTTCGCCTTTTATGGATATGAATACATACTATGATTTTAAATTGATTAATCCAGGAGAACAATTATTTGTTTCTATTAAACAAACAGACAAAGCGGGTATTATTCTAACAGCAGTCCAAACTGGTGATAAAAAGAAATTTAATCTTAAACAATTATTAATAAATTTATTTAAGTATCCACTTATGACCGTTAAAATTATATCAGCGATACACTTTGAAGCATTCTTATTATGGAAAAAAGGAGCAATATATAGGCCTAGAGATAAAAAAGTTAAAAACAACCTTAGTTTTGAGAAAAATTCATGAGTCTTAAAAAAATTTCAGAAAAGTTTGTTATCAATAAATTAAAATTAATTAAAAGCGGAAATTTAAAGTTAATAAATTATGATGGAAAGGTTTATCATTTTGGCGATTTAGAAAGTGATCTCAATGCTGATGTTAAGATAAATAACCCAAAATTTTTTTTAAACATAATTTTAGGTGGTAGCTCAGGTTTAGGTGAGGCGCATATTAATAAGGACTTTTACACAACAAACTTGACAAATTTAATAGAAATCTTTGCGAGAAATATAAATTTAATTTATCAATTCTCTGGAAGTTTAAGACTTCAAAATATAAAAAACTTTTTCAAAAAAATTTTTTCATCGAATACTAAATCTAATAGTGTTGCTAATATTTCCAAACATTATGACTTAGGAAACGATTTTTTTTCTACTTGGCTCGATAAAACACTGACTTATTCAAGCGCAATTTTTGAAAAGGATGAAATTGATCTAGAATCTGCTCAAAAAAATAAATATCGAAAATTAATAGAATTACTTAAAATTAAAAATGGAGAAAAAGTTCTTGAAATAGGTTGTGGTTGGGGAGGATTTTCAGAATATCTTGGTAAAAATTACGAAGTTTATATTGATTGTATAACTATCTCAAAAAAACAATACGAATATTCTAAACAAAGAATTTTTGAAAGCGGCTTAAATAATAAAGTTAAAGTTAAATTTCTAGACTATAGAGATATTACAGATAAGTACGACAAGGTAGCTTCGATAGAGATGATCGAGGCTGTAGGAAATAAATATTTAAATGATTATTTCAAAAAGATAAAACATTCTCTAAAACCTGGTGGAATAGCAGCGATTCAAGGTATTACCATAAAAGATGAATTGTTCGATCGCTATAAAAATAATGAGGATTTTATTCAAAAATACATTTTTCCCGGAGGTTTTTTGCCTTCTTTTAAAATACTTAGAGAAATTACTAAGCAAAATAATTTAACTTTACAAAAAATTAATTCTTATTCAGATGATTATGCCAAAACACTTTTTTTGTGGAGAAATAATTTTTCAAAAGCCTGGGACAATATCACACCTCTAGGATTTGATGAGTATTTTAAAAGAATGTGGGAGTTTTACTTATCTTATTGCGAGGCAGGGTTTAAGTCCAAAAATATAGACTTGATTCAATTTTCTTTGTCTAATAGGTAATCGATATGAGAACAATTTTTAGCTTGTTTTTAGTTATTTTTTTAACAGGATGTGCAAATAATATGAAACCTACAGATTTTAAAGATCAAAAGCCAAGACTTATTATAGAGGATTTCTTATCCGGAAAAGTTAAGGCTTGGGGAATTCTTCAAAATAGATCTGGAAAAGTTATTAGACAGTTTTCTGCAGACCTGAATGGAACCTGGGACGGAAAACAATTAATTTTAGATGAAAAATTTACTTGGTCTGATGGTGAAATCCAAACTAGAAAATGGAAAATAGATAAAATAGATGAGCACAATTATGAGGGTGTAGCAGCAGATGTTGTAGGTACTGCCAAAGGGTATTCTTACGGTCCAGCGTTTAAATTTGAGTATGTGCTGTTAGTGCCAGTAAAAGGTAAAGAAATTAAGATTAAATTTGATGACTGGATATTCAAACAAGACAATAATGTAGCTATTAACAGAGCTGTAATGAAAAAATTTGGTTTTAAAGTAGGTGAGTTAACTGTAATGTTTAATAAAGAGTAAATTATGTTTCATAAATTAAAAAATTGGATGGTTGAAAGCGCTAATATTATGTTCGATGACTCAAAATCGGACTTAAGAAGTTTACCTAAGACAGTAAGATTGCAAATTTTGATTGTTTTATCATTTATATGGTCAACTGTTTTTAGTTTATATGTTTTTAGTTTAACAACTTTTATTTGGGGCTGGGCTGGTGTAGTTATGGCTCACATTGGACTTATTATCGCTGTGTATATTACTTTTAAATTTTTTCATAAAGCTAAAAAAGAGCAAAGAAGTGTTTTTGAAACTGGTAATTATAATCCAGCTAAAATATTTGTCGTATTTTTTTTAGTATTTTTTATATTTATTTTTACTAAAGGTGTAGAAGTCCTCACAAAAACTAACTCTTACTCAATTAAATACGATGGACCAAAAAAAACCACATTAGAAAGAATAATGGAATTTGTAGATTAATTATGTTTGAATTACCAAAATTAGATTACGCTAACTCAGCTCTTTCTCCAATAATGTCAGAGCAAACTCTAGATTTACATCATGGAAAGCATCATCAAACTTATATTACAAATTTAAATAATTTTGTGAAAGACTCTGAATATGAAAAATTATCATTAGAGGAAATAATCACTAAATCCTCTAAAGAAAATAAAGCTGGAATATTTAACAATGCTAGCCAGCATTGGAATCATAATCTTTTTTGGAAATGCATGAAACCTAATGGAGGTGGTAAAATTCCTTCAAAACTTGATAGTAAGATTAAAGCTGATTTTGGAAATTTTGAAAAGTTTAGAGAAGAGTTTATAAAAGCTGGCACTACACAATTTGGCTCTGGTTGGTGTTGGTTATCAATTAAAAATGGTAAATTAGAAGTTACGAAAACTCCTAACGCTGAAAATCCTTTAATTCATGGTATGAAACCAATATTAGGATGTGATGTTTGGGAACACTCTTATTACTTAGATTACAAAAACAAAAGACCTGCTTATCTAGAAAATTTTTTCGATAAATTAATAAATTGGGAATTTGTGGAGTCAAATCTCTAATAATAAATATAATTCTAAAAAAAATTACCTATTCCCAAAGCAGCTATGCCTAGTAGTAATAACCAAATTAAACCTTTAATTAAAAAAAAATAAAATCCTCCCTTTAACAAGATTGTATAGATTTTTTTTTTCATTTATTAATATTATAAAATTTAACTTATAATTATTTTCGACTTTTCATCCCAAGATTAACGTTTGACTAATTTGTCTACTAAAAATAAATAAATTTTATATGGCAATATCCTTAAAAACTTTAAAGTTAGTGTAAGTCCTTTAGGAAAGTGAATTTCAAAAGCATTACTTTTTATTAATCCATTATAAATTTTTTCTGCAGCATAATCAGGTGTTTTTAAAAAAGGCATAGGAAATTCATTTTTATCAGTCAAAGGAGTTTTTATAAAACCAGGTGACACTATTGAAACTCTTACTCCGAATTTTTTAAAATCAAAATAAATACTCTCGCTAAAATTTGTTAATGCAGCTTTTGATGGACCATAACCGCTAGAATTTGGCAACCCTCTATATCCTGCTATTGAAGAGACGATTGAAATATGCCCTGATTTTTTATTTTTGAAATATTCTTCAACAGTTTTTACACAATCAATTACACCTAAAAAATTAATATTTATTACATTTTTAATCTTATCAGGATCAATATTTTGCTCATCTTTTGGTTCGTATGTTCCACTGGAAAACAAACATAAATCTAAATCACCAAATTCACTTAAAATATTTTTAAAAATATTATTTATTTGAACTCGATTAGTTACATCTAATGGAAAAGAACTAATATTTTGATCTTGAGCCATATTATCTAATATTTCTTTTCTTCTGGCTGAGACAGCAACTTTCCAACCTTCTTTTGCAAACTTTTCTGCCACAGCTTTGCCTATTCCACTGCTAGCTCCAGTAATCCAAATTTTTTTCTGATTTTCTGACATTAATTAGTTATATATTATTTAATGACTATGAATAAATATTTATCTTTAATTTTTTTTCTAATAATAACTTTTGCCGCATCAGCAATTGGTGGTTTTACTACTTCAGTCTATAAAGAGCCCTGGTATTCTCAAATTATATTGCCAAGCTATAATCCACCAAGTTGGGTATTTGGGCCAGTTTGGAGCACACTTTATGTTTTTATGTCAATAGCCATTTGGAAAGCGTGGGACTTGACTAGAAATAAACAACTTTTGAAAATCTATTTTTTACATCTCTTTTTTAATGCCACATGGAGTGTAATTTTCTTTGGATTTCACAATATAGGATTAGCTTTAGTAGACTTAATTATAATTTTACTTTTTATAACTTTACTTATGAAAATTTATTATAAGATAAGTAAAACTAGTTTTTACTTAATGATTCCCTACCTAATTTGGACTAGTTATGCTTTTATACTTAATACATCAATTTTTATATTGAACTAAAAAAATTTCTTAGGATAATTTCTCTTCAAAATATATCTATTTATCAAAATAGCTGAGAGAATTATAACTATTGATCCAACTATAACTGGAAATAATATGTAATCAAAAGATAGATCCATGAATATAGCTACAATCGGATTTGATGCAGCTGGAGGATGCATTGCTTTTAAGTAAATCATTAAGATCACTGCTACACCAACTGATAAACCTAAAGTGTAAAATGATAAACCGAAAAATTCGTTAAATAAAATCCCTACTAAAATAGATATAACATGACCGAATAAAATATTTTTTGGTTGAGCTGTATCTAAATCGTAAAGGACAAAAGCTAAAAAAACAGTAGCCCCAAAAGAAAACATTAGCCAGATACCCGCTGTAGTTTCTAAAGTAAAATATGCTAATAATGAGATAACAATAGATGCCGAGATTCCTGAAGCTATAGGCTCAAATTTTTTTTTTATTTTCATATGAGTTTTCTTGTTTATTGGGTTATATACAGTTATGGAATTAAAAAAACCACTAATTTTTCTCAAAAGTTTACCTAATAAGCTTAATAGATTTTATAACCAAAAATCTGGATCAAGTATACTAATTAAAAACAAATCAAAAAATAAAAAGAATTTTAATCCAGTTACTAATTTTGACAAATCTTTTGAAAAACTTATTCGATCATTGATTTCGAAAAGTTTCCCAGATGATGGAATAATAGGTGAAGAGTTTAAAAATAAAATTTCTTTCAGTAATTATAAGTGGACGATAGATCCTATAGATGGGACCAAAGCATTCGTTATTGGTGTTCCCACTTGGTCTAATTTAATTGGTCTTACTTTTAAAGATAAGTCTTTAATAGGCCTTGCAAATTTTCCAGAACTTAATAGATATTATTTAAACGATAAAAAAAAATCTTATTTATTTAAAAATAACAAAAAAGAAATAATTAGATCTTCTAATATCTCAAATTTAAATAAAATAAAAATAATTGGCAATTTTCACGGTAAATCTAATGAAAAACAAATAAATAAACTTATAAATAATCTTGGCAATTCTTTTAGACGTATTACTTATGATGCTCTAAGTTATTGTTTACTAGCAGAGGGAAAAATTGATGTGGTTATCGAGACTAATCTAAAGCCATATGATATTATTCCAATGATTCAAATTATTAAAAAATCAGGGGGCTGTGTTACAAATTGGAAAAATGAGTCTCCCGAAAAAGGAGGGGATATAATAGCAACTTCAAATAAAATTCTTCATAAAAAGATATTAAAAATTTTAAGACCTTTTATAAAAATAAAATGATAAATATATTTATAAATCGAGTTTTTCGTGCAATTAAAATAGATATTGATCTATACGAAGAGGTTGAAAAAGATAAGTCAGCAACCTTTCAAGCAGGAATTGTTGTAGTATTATCTAGTTTAGCAGCAGGTGTTGGCGCTCTTCAACTTGGTTCCTCAAATTTTTTACTAGCACCAATTCTTTCTTTATTAAGTTGGTATGTTTGGGCCTATGTTATTTATTTTGTAGGGGTAAAATTATTTGGTGGCCCAAAAACAAAAAGCAATCATGGAGAACTATTAAGAACAATTGGATTTTCTAGCGCCCCAGGTTTAATCAGAGTTTTAGGTGTAACACCTGATCTGATGACAGTAACTTTTATTGGTTCAGCCTTTTGGATGTTAGCTTGTATGGTGGTAGCAGTAAAATCAGCTTTAGATTATGATAGTTTGTGGAAAGCATTAGGTGTGGTTGTGGTTGCATGGTTGTTCCAAGCTTTCTTCTTACTTTTAGTAATTATTTTGTTTAGAGGAATTTAAGCAGGAAATATAGTTTTAGATATTTTACAACTGTCACAGATTTTAAACCCTGAAATTATAAGATTATTTTTAACACTTTCTTCCTCGTTTTTACACTCTTCACAAATGTTATCCTGTAATTCTTCCATGTAGGACAAGATACACCTTTTAATAACTAAAATCTATTCTAGAGTATTACAATGAAAAAAATAATTTTCTTATCAATAATTTGCATAATTTCAATAATTATCAATAAGCACGCTATTGCTGAAAACAATTTTAAAAAGGTATACTTTGCTGGTGGCTGTTTTTGGTGCATGGAGGAGTCGTTTGATAAAGTTGATGGAGTTATTAATTCAATATCTGGATATTCAGGTGGAAAATTAAAAAATCCTACTTATCGAGATGTAATTTACAAAGATACTGGTCACGTTGAAACGATTGAAATTACATACGACAACAATAAAATTACTTACCAGGATTTGTTAAATGTTTTTTGGAAAAATATTGACCCTTTTGATCAATACGGACAATTCTGTGATAAAGGTAAAAGCTATAGGTCGGTAGTTTTCTACGAAAATAGTCTACAAAAAAAATATATAGAAAATTCAATTTCAGATATTGAGGCAAAATTTGATGCCAAAGTTGTAACATTGGTCTGGAAATTTGAAAAATTTTATAGTGCAGAGGAATATCATCAAGACTATTATCAAAAAAACTTTTTAAAATATCTTGCTTATAAAAAAGCTTGTCAAAGAGAAGAGGTATTAAATAAAATATGGAATTAAAGAAAATAGCAATAATCTTAATTATTATCTTATTTTCATCTCAGGTTAACGCAGAACTTATTAAACCAAACGAAAAATTAGATCCATATGATGTTATAAAAATACAACTTGAAGCTCTTAAAAAAAATGACTCTCGAGATAAAGGTATAAGACAAACCTGGATGTTTGCTCACCCAGATAATAAAAAAGTTACAGGACCTTATGCTAGATTTAGGATTATGATTTATGGACAACAATATAAACACCTAATTAATCACTCCTCACATAAGATAAAATTAATTACAAATAGTCCTAACACTTATGTTTATAGAATTGAAATTCTGTCAGAAAATAAAAAGCTATTTATTTATGAATGGCATGTCCAGAAAGGAAGTGATAACAATTGTAAAGATTGTTGGTTCACATCAGCTGTATCTCAACCGTTTGATCAAGGAAATACAATTTGAAAAGACCACCTTTCATATACCGCTATATAATCGTAGGATGTATTTTAGTTTTTCCACCAATACTTAGTGCTCATTATGGATCAATTTATTTAGGTCGAGAAAATGGCGTCCTTTTAGGTTTTTCAGTTGGAATAATTTGTGTAACTTTTGCTTGTTGGAAATTATATATTGATGACTGGAGGGATGACGAAGATTAATGCAGTTTATAACCTCTAGATCAGAAGCTTTAGATAAACTTGATCAATATATAGAAAAAAATATTTCAAATTATAATGCTAAAAGAAATTTTGACTTTGGTGTTAATGATAGAAGCAATGTTTCTTGTTTGTCACCTTATATAACACATAGATTAATTACTGAATATGAAACTGCAAAACTTGTTTTAAAGAAACACCCTTTTCAAAAAGTAGATAAGTTCATCCAAGAGATATTTTGGAGAGTTTATTGGAAGGGCTGGCTTGAACTCAGACCAAGGGTTTGGAGTGATTATATCGAAGACCTAAAATCAATTAAAGAAGATAAAAATTATATTAAGGCAGTAAATGGTGAAACAGAAATTAAATGTTTTAATGATTGGGTTAATGAATTAAAAGAATTTAACTATCTTCATAATCATACCAGAATGTTATTTGCTAGTATTTGGATATTTACGCTTAAACTACCTTGGCAAAAAGGAGCAGAATTTTTTATGAAACATTTATATGATGGGGACGCAGCCTCAAACACTTTAAGTTGGAGGTGGGTTGCTGGAATACAAACAAAGGGTAAAAATTATTTAGCTCAGTCTTGGAACATAAGTAAATTTACAAACAACAAATATAAAAATGTTAAATTAAATGAGACGGCTTTACCCATCATAGATAAAAGAGAATATAAAATTACTCCCATTCAAATAAGTAAAGACGAAGATCTAAATGAAAATCTAATTATTTTTGAAAATGAGATGTTCACAGATCTTACTGAGAAAAAAAAGTATAAAAAAATTTATTATGTTTTGTTAAGCAATGATTGCAGATCAATTAGTCTATCTACGAAAGTAATGAATTATAAAAAAGATATTATCAAATCACGACTTAATGAAATTAAAATGGACTCAGAATTGCTTAATGAAAATGGTTTAGTTAGCTTATTTAACGCTGTTAAATCGTTTGATGTAATATACCCCTCTATTGGCGAAAATTTTTCATTTCTTAAAAAGGCAATAAAAACAAATAACCTTAAAATAAATTATATAACTCGAAAAGAGGACGAATTTTGTTGGAAATTTTCAAATAAAGGGTATTTTAATTTTAAGTCAAATATTCCAATAATTTTATCAACTTTTAAATTGAATTAGATCTAGAACATTTCTTTGAACAATATTTTACTTTTTCCCAGTTTAATCTCCATTTTTTTCTCCATGTAAAAGATTTGTTGCAAACTGGACAATTCTTTTTGGGTAAGTTAGTTTTTTTCATCGTTTAAAAGATGTTTATTTTTTATAAATAGGAAGAAAGCTACAATTTCATAAAAAATATTCAGAAAAAAAAATAAAGGTTTGATCTTAAAAATTTTATATAAAAAATTATATTTTGGAACATTTTTCCAAATAATTAAAAAGGACTCAGCACCATCAATTACTTTGCCATCCTGTATAACATGCATTCTTCTTAAAAGTTCTTTATATGATTTTGATGTTATTTTTTGAGCTTCTACGTTATTTGTTACATCTATCCATTCAATATTTTCACCACTATGTTTTTTATAATGACTAATTTCAGCTCTACAAATATTGCAAGAATTATTAAAAAAAATCTTAACCATTCGTATTCTCTTTTATAAAATTATTAGCAGCTTTAAAAATTCTAGTTTTTCTCTCTTTATTCATTTTCTCTGAGACCCGCACCATCATTGCTAATCTAGGATTTTTAAGAAAAAACTTTTTATTTTTGTCAATGAACTTCCAATAAAGGCCATCCATAACATCACACCAAGGTCCTTTTTTAAAATGCATCATCTTAAGAAAATAACTTGAACCACAGATATATGGTTTAGTTGCAAATATTCCCCCGTCACTAAACAAACCCATTCCATAAACGTTAGGTGACATAACCCAATCAGAAGAGTCAACAAACATCTCCATGAACCATTTATAAACTTGATTTGGATGAATTTCACAAAGATTCATAATATTTGAAAGTATCATCAATCGTTCTATGTGATGAGACCAACCAAAGCGCTCAGCATTTTTGATTGAGAAATCAAGGGGGACTAATCCGGTCGTTCCTGTATACCATGATTTTTTCATTTTTCTTCTATGATTAAAAAAATTTGATTTATTCATCTGAAAATCAAAGTTTTGATATATGCCTCTCATGAACTCTCTCCAACCGATAATTTGTCTGATGTAACCCTCATAAGAATTGATTGGAGTTTTATTTTCTATCTTTTTTAATTTGATTAAAATTTCTTCAGGAGTTATTAGCCCAAGATTTATTAAAGGACTTAAAGCACTATGAAACATTGTATTAGATTTATCGCTCACAGCATCTTCATAGTCACCGAATAATTTTATTCTTTCTTTTAAAAAATTATCGAGTTGTTTTTGAGCATCTTGCCTAGTAGTAGGAAACCAAAAACTTTTCGTATTTCCAGGATGATCTTTAAAATTTTTTTCAATAAAATTTTTTAATTGCTCGGTATGTTTTGTCATCTTTAATTTCGAAATCACTGGTACCTTAATATCTTTTGGAAGTTTTTTACGATTATCTTCATCAAAGCTCCATTTATTACCTTTTGGTTTTCCATTATTATTCATTAAAATATTTAGTTTTGTCCTAATTAATTTATAAAAATTAGCCATAAAAGGTTTTTTATACTTAGATAGATATTCTTTAAATTCCTTCCTGGTCGTTAAAAACATCGGGGTTTCAATTTGATTAACTTTGACATTCATTTTTTTTAAAAGAGAAATGATTTTTTTTTCAAAGGGTTTATCTTCTATTTCAAAAAAACTAACCTCTTTAATCTTTTTATCTTTGATGATTTTTTCTAATTTTTTATCGTAAGAAGTTTTAAATTTTGAATTAGTATCTTCATAAATTAATTTGAAGTTTTTTGATTTGAATTCATCTTTAAAAGATCTCATCGATGACAAAAAAAGCAATATTTTTAGTTTATGATGTTTTTCATAAGTACAAAGCTCATAGTCTTCAGCCATATAAAAAGTATGATCTTTAAAGTCTTTGAAATAGGTTGGATTAAATAGTTGGTTTCCAAGAATAATAAAAAGCTTCATATAAGCCAAATTATATAACTTTTAGAGGAAATAAACGCGTCATTATTTGCCTACTCATTTAAAAAAATAGTGTTAAATAGGCGTAATGAAAAAAATTATTTTAGGAGCTACCGGTTCAATAGGCTCTTCATTGGCAAAGAAGGTTGTTACAGACGGAGGACAAGTACATTTGGTAGGGAGAGATGAACCAAGTTTGTCAAAACTCGCTTCAGAGCTTAACTCTACTTTTACAACTTGTGATGTTTTAGAAGAAAATTTTGCTGATAAAATTTTTAGTGATTTAGGAGATACTCCAATAAATGGGTTGGCATATTGTGTTGGCTCTATAGATTTAAAACCAATTAGGATGACGAAAAAAAGTGATTTTATGCAATCATTTAATTTAAATTTAATTTCTGCAACAGAAATTATTCGAAAAGCATCAGATAGTTTAAAAAAAAATAAAGGATCAATAGTTTTATTTTCTACTGTAGCAGTAAGAAGAGGATTTACTAATCATAGCATTGTCGCTTCTGCAAAGGGAGCTATAGAAGGTCTTACAGTTTCTCTTGCAGCAGAATTTGCGCCAAATATTAGAGTTAACTGTATAGCTCCAAGTATCACAAAATCTAAAATTGCGAATTTTATTTTAAAAAATGAAAAAATGGCAGACAGTATTGCAAAGATGCATCCACTTAAAAGAGTAGGTGAGGGGAGCGACTCTGCGTCCGTTGCAAATTTTTTATTAAGTGATAATAGTTTATGGGTTACGGGACAAATTTTAGGTGTAGATGGAGGAAGATCTTCTTTAACATAATTATGAAAACAATTTTTTATATTATTTTAATAAGTTTAATACCGTACAATGCTTATTCAGCTGGTAGTGATAGTTCTGAAGATACCAAGTCAAATTATTATAATGATGCAAAAAAATTAGTTAAACAAGCTGGTAAATTTGAAAAAAAAGAAAAAGCAGACAAAGCCAAAAAACTTTATTCTCAAGCTTTTAAAAAATTAGAAAAAGCATACTCATCAGATAGTAAAAATCCTGACATTTTAAATTACCTTGGTTACACTTCCAGAAAAATTGGTAATTTTGACCAAGCTGAAAAATTTTACTTAAAAGGTTTAAGCATCAAACCCGATCATAATGGTATAAATGAATATCTTGGTGAATTATATGTTCAAACTAATCGTATAGATAAAGCTAATGAAAGATTAGAAGTTTTAAAAAATTGTAATTGCAATGAATTTAAAGAACTCGAGTTAATTATAAAAACTCGGGGTGTTAAAGTTTATTAAGAAATATCAAGAGCATGTTTTTTAAGTTTTTCCAACGGAATTAACTCTAAGGTTTTAATATTTGTTTTTTTTAAAAAAATAGAACAAGCAACATTTTCCTCTAAAGCCCTAGCATACCAAGTAGCGCACAAACACCAGCTATCACCTTCTTTAAGTCCTGGAAAACCAAATTCTGGATGAGGTGTGATTAGATCATTTCCAACTTTTTTTGACCAAATTAAAAATTCATTTGTAACTTTTGCACAAACTGTATGAACACCTTGGTCATTTTTATCAGTATTGCAACAGCCATCTCTTAACCAACCAGTTAATGGATCATTAGAGCAAGGTTCTAAATCCTCCCCAAATACATTTTTTTGTTTATCTTTGTTCAATTTGGATCTTATAATTTAGTTGGGTTTGGTAGATCTTTATAAACTTTTTCTGGATCAAATTTTTTCTTTTTTTCCTTAAATTCTAGCTCTATCGCTTCAGGTTTATCTATTTTTCCTAACGGGATAGATCTGTAAAAACATGATTTATAACCTACGTGGCAGCTAGCACCATTGCCGATGTCTACAGTTAACCATAAAGAATCTTGATCATCATCAATTCTAATATCTATAACTTTTTGAACAAAACCACTTGTCTTTCCTTTATGCCATAAAGCATTTCTTGACCTACTCCAATAACAGGCTTCTTTTTTTTCAATTGTCAATTTAAGAGCTTCTTGATTCATATAACCTTGCATTAAAACCTCACCAGATTTGTGGTCTGTTGTAGTAACTGGTATCAGTCCTTTTTCATCAAATTTTGGAGAAAGGAATTTTCCTTCCTCTATCTCAAAAACACTCTCTCTTTTTTTAAACATTTACGTAAAATAGTGAAAAAAAGACAAAATAGCAATTTGCATTAATGAAATATGTCCTATAAAAATGACCGCTATATGAAATTAGTTAAAGACATTGACAAATCTAGTCAAAAGAAACCTGAGGTAACAGACAAACAGGCTGAAGAGGCTTTTAGAACAATCTTAAAGTGGATTGGAGAAGATCCAAATAGAGAAGGATTATTAGAAACTCCAAACAGAGTTGTGAAAGCGTTTAAAGAGTATTTTAAAGGTTATCATCAAGATGCAAGCTCTGATTTGCTTAAAACTTTTGGAGATGTTGAAGGTTATGATGATATGGTAGTAGAAAAAAATATCACTTTAGAGAGTCATTGTGAACACCACATGGCACCAATTATAGGAGTAGCGCATATTGCTTATATCCCAAATAAGAAAGTCGTTGGTCTAAGTAAGTTAGCAAGAACTGTGGAAGTGTTTTCAAAAAGACTTCAAACACAAGAAAGACTTACTATGCAAATAGCTAAAACTTTAATGTCTGCTTTAGATGCAAAAGGAGTTGCAGTTACTATTGATGCCGCACATCAATGTATGACTATGAGAGGTATAAAAAAAGAAAAAGCTACTACAGTAACAAATTATTATTTGGGTGCGTTTAAAGAAGATTTAAGTTATCAAAATAGATATTTAAGATATATTGCAAAATAAATGTCTGATAAATTCAAAGCAATCGTAATAAATAATCAAAACAATAAATTTAGTAGAGACTTAAAAGAAATTAACAAGAGTGATCTGAAAGATGGGAATGTATTTGTTAAAATAGATTATTCCAGTTTAAACTACAAAGATGCGCTAATTTTAAATGACGGTGGAAAAATCGTAAGAAAGTTTCCTTTTGTTCCTGGAATAGATTTCTCGGGAAAAGTTGTTGAAAGTGAAGATTCTAAATTTAAAAAAGACGATGACATAATTTTAACAGGCTTCAGAGTTGGAGAAGCATACTTTGGAGGATTTGCTCAATACGCTAAAGTTGACTCAAATTTTTTAATTAAAACTCCAAAAGAACTAGACAATCATAAAGCTATGATGATGGGTACGGCTGGTTTTACAGCATTACAATGTGCTTTTGCAATTAAAGCAAGAGAAGAACTTTTGATGGGAGAAAAAGTAAAAGATGTTTTAGTAACGGGAGCAACTGGCGGAGTAGGGAGTATAGCAGTTATGATTTTATCTAAGATGGGATACGATGTACATGCTGTAACAGGGAAGAAAGATAAAAACGATTATTTAAAAGATCTAGGTGCAAAAAATATTATTGATAGAAAAGAATTTGATGGAGAAAGTAAATTGCTTGAAAAGGGAATTTGGGATGGAGTTGTAGATACTGTTGGAGGAGCAGGTTTGACTAAGATCTTAGCTCAGACAAAACCAAATGGTATTGTTGCATCCTGTGGAAATGCAGGAGGCATAAAAATTAATACTAATGTAATGCCATTTATAATAAGAGGGGTAAAATTATGGGGCATAGACTCTTCAGGTGCTTCTATCAAAAGAAGAGAGTTTTTATGGAATGAAGCGAGCAAATTAATTGATTTTCCTAAAATTAAGTCTTTTACAAAAGAACTATCATTTACAGAGCTGTTAGAGACATATCCAAAGCTATTAAAAGGTGAATATTTTGGTAGAGCTATAGTAAATCCAAATAAATAAACTATAATTTACATTACATGGATTGGGATAAATTAAAGATATTTCATACTGTTGCGGAAGCTTCAAGCTTTACAAAAGCATCAACAATATTAAATTTAAGTCAGTCAGCTATTAGCAGGCAAATTCAATCATTAGAAAGCGATTTAAAAGCTCAACTTTTTGAACGTCATGCAAGAGGCTTGGTTCTAACGGAAAATGGTGAATATCTCTTTAAATCTGCACACGAGGTAATCTCAAAATTAAAGGACGTGGAGTCTAATTTAATTGGACATAAAGATAAATTAAGTGGAAAACTAACGATTACAACTGTTGTAAGTTTTGGAACTACCTGGCTTACACCTCGTATAAAAGAATTTATGGATATAAATCCTGGAATAGAGGTAGAATTAATATTTGATGACAAAGAACTCGATTTAGCAACACGTCAAGCTGATATTGCAATTAGAATGAGAAGACCCAAACAATTGAATTTAATTCAAAAAAAATTCGTTGATTTCAATTACCATATTTATGGCTCAAACGAATATTTAGAAAAAAACGGTTACCCAAAGTCTTTAAAAGATTTAGATAAACATAAGTTTATTACTTATGGAAAAGGAGCACCATCTCCAGTTTATAATCCCGATTGGGTTTTAAGAGTTGGAGCAAAAGATGGTAAAAAAAGAAAATCTTTAATGAAAGTAAATAGTGTTTATGGATTACTATTAGCAGTGCAAAGTGGAGTTGGTTTAGCAGCTTTACCCGACTATATTGCTCATAACAAAAATGGTATTTCAAAAATTTTACCAAACGAACCAGGTAAACCAACAGAAACATACTTTGTTTATCCTGCTTCTTTAAAAAATAACGCAAGATTAATTGCTTTTAGAAATTTTATTTTCAGTAAGGTTAATGAATGGAAATTTTAAATTTTTTAGTTCCTTTTATCATTTTATTAACAATTGTGGTTTTTGTTCACGAATATGGACACTATTATTTTGCAAAAAAATTTGGAGTGGGTATTACCGATTTTTCAATCGGTTTTGGTAAAGAGTTATTTGGATTTAATGATAAATCTGGAACACGATGGAAATTTTGTCTTATTCCTCTTGGAGGATACGTAAAATTTTTTGGTGACAGAAATGTATTTAGTCAAGCTGAACAAAAAGAACTTTTAGAAAAGTATAATAAAGATGATCAGAAAAAACTTTTTGTTACAAAACCTTTGTATCAAAGGTCGCTTATTGTGGCGGCTGGACCAATAGCAAATTTTATTTTAGCCATATTTATCTTTACTTTTATATATATGTTTGCTGGTAAAGATTTTACTCCTGCACAAATAAATGAGGTACAAAAAGATGGCCCGGCTTATACTGTTGGAATCAAAGATGGAGATTTAATTTTAAAAATAAATGATAAAAAAGTTAGTAGTTTGTTGGATGTCTCAACTTACATTAATTCTTCTTCAACAAAAGATATTAAAATTACTGTTTTACGTAATGATGCAGAAATAGATTATATAGTGATACCAAAATTGATTGAAGCAAAAGACAGCCTTGGAAACACAATCAACAAAAAGATAATAGGTATTAAAATATCTCCACCAAATAACGAATTACAAAAAGAACGCCTTGGTCCTGCTACAGCATTATTTTATGCTTTTAAAGAAACATGGTTTGTAATAACAGCATCATCAGATTTTGTGATTTCTATGTTTAAGGGGACCGGTGATACTAAACAATTAGGCGGACCAATTAAAATTGCAAAAATTACAGGTCAAGTTGCTCAATATGGATTTATAGCGTTTCTAAGTATCACGGCCTATATCTCTATTTCATTAGGTTTTATAAATCTCTTCCCGATACCTATGCTAGATGGAGGACATTTAATGTTTTATGCTTTTGAAAAAATTCTGGGCAGGCCTTTAACACAAAAAACCCAAGAGGGCTTTTTTCGAATCGGGCTTTTTTTGTTATTATTTTTAATGTTGTTTACTACGGTCAATGATTTAAAGGATTTAGGCTTATTTTAAGCCGCTTTTAGCCTATAAAAAAGTCAATAAAATCAATACTTTTTTGACATACAATATGTGGTGTTAATATTTATGTGAAACACTAAAAAAATGTTGATTTTATTGGGAAATTGTAGAAATTCAATAATAACCATAAAGGGGCATAAATGAACAAAAAACAACTAGTAACTAAAATATCGTCCACATTGGGTCAGAGCAAGGCTGATGCTGAAAGAACTTTTGATTCAATAACGACAATTATACTGGATGCGTTGAAAAATGACGATACTGTAAAAATAGCTGGTTTTGGTACTTATAAAGTAGCAAAAAGAAAAGCTAGAGTAGGAAGAAATCCTCGAACAGGTGAGTCAATTCAAATAGCTGCATCTCAAAAAGTTAAGTTTTTACCCGCTAAAAGCTTAAAAGAAATGTTTAATAGATAAACGTTATTTTTAGCCCTTATTCAATTTATTGAATAAGGGCTAAACTACTTGCAAAAATTGCATAGCTAAAATCAATAGATTTCAATTCTTTAAATTTTTCAAAGTTTTATAAATTCATCTTCAACAAACAAGGGAGTTTATTATGAAAAAATACTTAGGATATTTCTTTGCTGGAACCGCAGTATACTTTGGTTTTGCAGGTCTTGGATACGCCGAAACAACTGTATCAGCAGAGACTCAATATATATTTAATACCCTACTATTTTTAATGTCAGGTTTCTTAGTCATGTGGATGGCTGCTGGATTTACGATGTTAGAGTCTGGTTTAGTTACATCTAAAAGCGTTTCAGCAATCTGTGCTAAAAATATAGGTCTTTATTCAATCGCAGGATTAATGTTCTGGTTGGTTGGATACAATTTAGCTTACGGTATCCCAGAAGGTGGATATATCGGATCATTTACTCCATGGAGTGATGGATCCGCAGTAGATACTGGTTATTCAGATGGATCAGACTGGTTTTTCCAGATGGTGTTCTGTGCAACAACAATGTCTATTGTATCTGGAACCTTAGCTGAAAGAATTAAAATTTGGCCGTTCTTTTTATTTGCCGCAATTTTAACTGGAATAATCTATCCAATTGAAATGGGCTGGCAGTGGGGCGGTGGATGGTTATCAGCTGCTGGATTTTCAGATTTTGCTGGTTCAACATTAGTACATGCCGCTGGTGGAGCAGCCGCTTTAGCAGGAGCAATTGTACTGGGTGCAAGAACTGGTAGATTTAGTTCAGGCGGTGGAGTTAAAGCGATGACACCATTTGCTGCATCATCAATTCCGTTAGCAACACTTGGAGTATTTATACTTTGGTTAGGTTGGTTCGGTTTTAATGGCGGTTCACAGTTAGCTGCAGGAACATTTGATGATGTTACCTCAGTTGCAACAATTTACATTAACACAAACTTAGCTGCAGGCGGTGGAGTAATGACTGCTGCAGTAATTTCAAGATTACTTGGTGGTAAAACAGACGTAGTAATGATGCTAAACGGTGCGATTGCTGGTTTAGTGGCAATTACTGCAGAGCCGTTAACACCAAGTCCATTAGCTGCAATATTTATTGGAGCAATTGGTGGATTAGTAATGTACTTCTCAACAAAACTTCTATTTAAATTAAAAATAGATGATGTAGTTGGAGCGATCCCAGCCCACTTAGTAGCTGGAGTTTGGGGTACATTAGCAGTTCCATTAACTAATGGAGACGTTTCTTTCGGAGCTCAATTCCTAGGAACAATTTCAATTGTGGTATTTGTTTTTGTAGTATCACTCATAGTGTTCCAAATTATGAAAGCTACGATCGGTCTAAGAATCAGTAAAGAAGCTGAAAGACTTGGAACTGATAAATCTGAAATAGGAGTTATAGCTTACGGTATAAGAGACTAAAACTTCTTATCTTATCTCCTCCCTCGTTAGTTGGAGAAACTTAAGGCCCAGCCCCCGCTGGGCCTTTTTTTTATATATCATTTTCTTCCCATATTTTTTTCCAATTAATATTAGGTGAAAGACCAAAGATTGAATTTATATTAGTACAATGAATTGCCAGTGAAGGCACAGGTGAAATACACAGTTCCTTATCATAAATATCATGCAAAGGTTTTTCAAAAGGATAATGTTCAAGTTCACACATACTTTTTAAAATATTCCAATGCTTATTAACCATTTCTTTACTTGTTAAAAAAGTACATAATGTTTCATTTACTTTTCTCCAATGATAATTACTTCCTAAAAAAATTTGTGTTGGTTCAGCTTTAGAATATAAATAAGGATAATCCGTAGGACATAGAAAAATATCATTTTTAACTTGCGATGATATCCTTTCAAAGGTTAAAACCATCTCATTTAAAGAGTCTTTATTGTGTATATAATCGTCCTCTACAAAATAGATTAAATCTTCAGAGTTTTTCGCTTCAATTAAAGATTGATGGATGTTTGCCATGTTCGACTTTTGATTAGATGTAACGGTTTGATTTTTTTGATTTATTTTGGCTATATTTTCTTCAAAATTGGAGAGATCTAAATTAATTAAATCGTAATTTCTATTAAATGATTTAAATAATTTATCTATTTTATCTAAATTTTCTTTTTTTGAATTATAATCGATTACTTTAAGTTTAATTTTAATTTTTTTAAGTTGATCTGATGAGTCTAAGGACTGAAGAATGGAGTGAATCGATCTTAAAGTGTACTCAACTTTTTCTTTCTCAAAAATCCTTTTTTTACTTTGTGTAAGCATATTTACCTCTGTACAAGTCCTAATTATAATATCTAAAGCTTTTACGGGTCTAGTTATCTCAACCTCACCAAGAGGTAAATTAATTGATTTGCTCCCAATAATATTGATATCTTCATTAAGTTTTTTGTTTAAAGTAGGAATTTCAAAGTTATTTTGATCAATTATCTCGTAGCCAAAAAAACGACTAATCTTTATGAAAATTTTTTTTATAATACTTTTTTTACTATTATTTTTAATTTCTTTCATTGCTTCAAATTTAAAATCTAGTATTCTAATATCATGAACATAAAGTCATCACAAACACTTGTAGAAGAAGCAAAAAAAAGCATCAAAACTCTTAATTCAAGCGAAGTAAAACAATTAATTGAAAATAACGAGATTAGCTTAATAGACATAAGGGATATCAGAGAACTTTGGAAAGAGGGTACAATTGAAAATTCTAAACATATTCCGAGAGGAATGTTGGAATTTTGGCTAGATCCTAATAGCTCGTATTATGAGGCAAACAAAATAAAAGATATTAAGAAAATGGTTTTATTTTGTGCAGCAGGATTTAGATCAGCTTTAGCAACAAAATCTCTTGTCGACATGGGATTTACAAATGTAGCTCATGTTGATGGTGGTTTTGATGCTTTAAAAAATGCTGGACTTAAAGTAATTCAAAAAGAAAAAAAATAATTCATTTATTGAATTCATTTAAAGCAAATTCAATTCTGTCTTGTCCCCAAAAAATTTTATTATTAACCACAAAGCTTGGAGCTCCAAAAATACCTTTATCGTAAGCTTCACCTGTTCTTTTTTTTAACAAATCTTTTACAGAGGATGATGTTGATCTTAAAAAAAAGGTTTTTGGATTAACATTTAAATTTTTCAAAACTTTTTGAACTACATTTTCATCATTCATATTTAATCCATCTTGCCAGATTGAATTAAAAATACTTTCAATATAGTAACTTTTAAAATTATCTTCCTCTGCTACGAATACTCCTCTCATTAAATTTAAACTTTTAATTGGAAAATAAGAGTTAAACTTAAATGAGATATGATTTTTTTCTGCTATCAACTTACAATCTCTAATCATATGTTTAGCTTTAGCCGGTATAAAAGCTGGAGCTTTGATTCCATGCAAATTATGAAGCCCACCAAGTAAAATTGGTTTGTATCTTATTTTAAATGAATTTTTTTTTTCAATCTTTAATATTTCTTTGTGTGCAAAAAAAGAGTATGGACTGATAAAGTCAAAATAAAAGTCAAAAGATTTAATCATTAAAACTGATCTTTTTTGAAAAAAATATCCTTATAAACCAATAAATTAATAACCCTATTGGACCAGTAAAATACGTGACTGATAGAGATATAATTACGAAAAATTTAGGAATTAAATATTTCTGGGAATCCCTGGCTACCCAAGCTCCTACGAATAAACTTATAGCCAAGAAGTGAAGCCAAAATATTAATAAAAAAGCCTCGTTAGAAAACATAGAATATAATTCATCTAATCCATAATAAAGTTCAAAACTTCCAAGAAGATCTCCATCTAAAAAAATGTTATACACAACAAATCCATAAGCACTCGCTAACATTAACGGAGCAATTATAGATTGAACAAAAAATCTTGTTATAAATTCGTTAGGAAAGATTATCAACAATAACCAAAATGGTAAAACACCCCAATTAGCAAAAAGGTAAATATTTTCATATGTCAAAAACTCTAATAGATTATTTATCATGAAAAATAATATAGTATATTAACGAAATGAATCCCACATCAAATAAAAGAGATTTTGAAGACCTGACTACAAATTTAAAAGATTTAGCTTATTCTTATTTGGAAAAATATAGCCCTTCAAAACAACAATTAAAGATTTACTTATTGAAAAAATATTTAACAAAAATTAAGGGAACAAAATCAAAGAAAGAAGTGTCTTCAATAATTGATGAAATTTTAAAAAATCTTGAACAAAATAAAATTGTTAATGATGAATTATATTCAGACTCTAAAGCAAGAATGTTTTTACGTAGAGGTTATTCTTTAAATAAAATTCACCAATCTTTAATTAACAAGGGAATTGATAGCAAATACATAAAGCAAAGTATTGATAAAATTAAAGAAGATAAAATTGAGCCTGATTTTGTATCGGCTTTAAAATTATGTAAAAGAAGAAGAATAGGGCCTTTAAGACCAGAAGCTAATCGAGAGCTGTATTACAAAAAAGATATGGGAATTCTGGCTAGAGGTGGATTTAGTTTTGATTTATCCAAGAGAGTTCTTAATTTAGAAACAAAAGAATTTAACAAGTTACTTAAAATCGTTTGATTTTTTTTTCTTATCATCCTCAACTAATTGATCAAGTTTTCTTTTAAGTAAATTTCGAACTATAATAAAAAATAGCACTCCAAAAAAAGTTACTGAGATAATTATAGCTAAAATTGTTTTAAGCATTCAAATTTTTTGATCTTCTAATTAATAAACTTTGGTTTTTATAATCTTCTTTACCGTATAAAAATGGTCCACCTTCGAGTGTGCTTATAATTGCTCCTGCATTTTCCGCAATAGCATGGCCAGCAGCATAATCCCATTCACAAGCTCTTTCTCTAGCAGCATAAATGTCAAAATCACCTTTAGCAATAACACAAAATTTATAAGAACTAGCCATTTTTACCATAGAGTTTACTTTGTATTCTTTTAATATATTAAGAATTATGTCTGAAGGTTTTAAAGAGCTAGACAACGCAACTATTTTATCCTTTGGTGTATTTTTCGAACAATTTATTTTTTCAGTTTTATTATTTTCTATTAAATAACTTTCATCCGGACCAAATGAATAAAAAAGTTGTTTTTTTTTTGGAACACCAACCAAACCTACAGTTGGAACTTTATTAATTACTAGAGCTGCATTTAAAGTAAATTCATCTTTTCCAGCAATATATTCTTTTGTTCCATCAATTGGATCAATAAGCCAAAATATTTTTTCTTTATTTTTCACATTCAAGTCCACTGTTTCCTCTGAAATTATTGGGATGTTTGGAGTAATTTCCGAAATCTTCTTAGTGATCAAATCATTTACTTTTAAGTCTGCATTACTAACGGGAGAACCATCTTCTTTAATTTTGATTTTAAGACCCTCATTAAACAATTGAATACTTGTGTCTCCTGCTTTATTAAATGTATTAATCAAACTTTCAGCTAAATTTTTTAATTCTTGTTTATTCATCTTTTTACTTTTTCTAGCGCAACAAATTCAATATTAATTACCTGTTTGCCACTATTTTCAAAGTTAACTGTTACTTTGTTACCTATAATAGATTGAATTTGTCCTACCCCCCAATCATTTTTGGCAGGATTAATAACATAATCGCCTGGTTCAAAATCAATATGCATTATGGAAAAAAACTTATAATTATATTATATACTTTTAATTATGAATTCTCTAGGAATTAATAAATCAAAGAAAGATACAAAAGTTGTGGTTGCTATGTCTGGTGGAGTTGATTCCTCAGTTGTAGCCGCATTAATGAAGGAAAATGGTTATGATGTAACAGGTATAACACTCAAATTATATGACGATGCAAAAAAATCTAATGAGGGAAGACAATGTTGTGCTGGTCAAGATATCTTAGATGCTAAAAGAGTATCTGAAAAATTAAATATTAATCATCAAATACTTTTCTATCAAAAAAAATTTAAAAAAGAAGTAATTGACACTTTCATAGATAGTTATAATGCTGGTGAAACTCCAATTCCATGCGTACAATGTAATCAAACAGTAAAATTTAGAGATTTATTTAAATACGCAAAAGATTTAAAAGCTGATGCGTTGGTTACAGGACATTACGTATCTAGATTACAGCATAATGGGCACGCAAATATGTATAGAGCTAAAGATCATAACCGAGACCAAAGTTATTTTTTGTTTAGCACAACCCAAGAACAACTTGATTATCTAAGATTTCCATTGGGGGAGATAAATAAATCTGAGACAAGATCCATAGCTCTTAAACTAAAACTAAACGTAGCAGAAAAACCAGATAGCCAAGATATTTGTTTCGTTCCGAACGGCGATTATAGCTCAGTAATTCAGAAGTTTAGACCAGAGTCTTTTAAACCAGGAAAAATTTTTGATATAGCTGGTAAGCAGTTAGGTACTCACGAAGGAATTATCAATTACACCATAGGTCAACGTAAAGGGATTAAGATTTCTAGCGATAAACCACTTTATGTCATTAAAATTAATTCTAAAGATAACTCTATCGTCGTAGGAGAAAAAAAAGCTTTAATTATCCAAAAAATTAAACTTAGAGAATTAAATGTACTTGGACAAAAAAAAGATTTTGATAATTCAATCTTTATTAAAGTAAGGTCTACAGGCAAACTATTAAAGGCCAATGTTCAAATTATTGATAAAATTGCAGAAGTAGAAATTTTAGATGAGGAAACAGGTATTTCACCAGGACAAGCTTGTGTTTTTTATACAAAAGATAATTTTGGGGATAAACTTTTAGGTGGCGGTTGGATTGATAAGACTTTCAATAAAAACTTATCCACTTAGTTAACAGCGCATTTTACAGCACGTAATAAGTGATACATTTGTTTCTAATCTTATGATTAAATTAACTTAATTAAGAGGCAACTCTTAACTGACCATTTAGGGAAAAACCGAGAGGTTCAAGCTTAAGGGGCAGAAAGGTGGACCTAGTAGCGCTAGAATAGTCCATCGGGATGGCTTGGCGGTAGCGCCTAAAACGACGAGCCAAAACTACTAAATTTCTGGGCGAAAGCCTAGAAATTTATGTGGTTCTTCTCCAAAAAAATCTAGACAGTAAATAAAAAATAATTACTCCCACAAAATAATTCCATTCTAAAGCATGTTTAAAATGTGTGTTACCTTTCGTTACTAAAAGTGGAAGACTTAAAATAGCTACTGTTGTTAATACAAGCACTAAAATAAATTTTAAAGTTAAGATATTCTTATTTACAAAATTCTCTAACTTTCTTTTTAATTTAAATAAATGGTATACTAAAATACCTTGTGCTATAATTTCAAAAATTATAAATGCAAGAAGAACAACACGTCTAAACAATTTATATATTTGAATATCAAATTTAACACCTAATAAAATTGAATGAATTACAAGGAAAAATGCAGAAAGTATTCCAAATGTTTTAAATCTGTAATTAATATTTGTAGAGTTTAAATTATTAACTAAATTATTATTATTTCTCCAATAGTAAAATAAAAATACTGCTGTCAAAAACATCGAAGGTTTAAAAATTAAAAATTGAGGAAAACCTCTCGAAGCTCTACTTATCGATAAACTTCCATCTATATAAGGAATTGTAAAATTTGATTTACCAACTTCAGCAACTGCAAAAATCGTATTCTCCAGTAATTGATGATTCTGTGAGATAATTAAACATAGATTAATTGCTATTAGTGGAACTATGAAAATCCACAAACTCAACTTTCTAATTTGAGTTATTTCTTTCATGAACAATGATATTAATTATTTTCTTTTATTTCTTTTTCTTGCTCTTCTTTTTTTAGAGCCAATTTTTCTTCGTCCTCTGTGTTTTTTTGGATAACCCATATTTTTTTCTCCTTTTGTATGTTTTCTTGTATAAAAGTTATGTAAGCTTCAGATATACTTATTTTATGAAAAAGTCTATAAGCACATTTTTAAAACACCCTACAAAGGATAATGCCAATAGGTCAGCCAATCCCTCAGTTACAAGGGCTTCCACAATACTGTTTAATTCTATGCAAGAGTTACATCAGCATGAGAAAAAGATTAAAGCTAACAAAAAAATTAGCTACTATAGTTATGGAAGATATGGAAGTTCAACAACAATTGAATTAGAGAATATACTTAAAGAACTCGAGCAAGCTTACCACGTCTTCCTTACAGGAACTGGTTTTGGCGGAGTAGCTTTGGCAATAATGAGTATTTGTCGTCCAGGAGATGAAATTTTAGTTTCTGACAATGTGTATGGTCCGACCAAAGAAATCTCTGAGGAACTTGTTTGTGAATTTAATATAAAAGCGAAGTTTTATGATCCAGATAATTTTAACGATTTAAAAAATAAAATTTCCAACAAAACAAAAATGATATTGGTTGAAAATCCAGGCAGTAATACCTTTGAGTTTCAAGATTTGTCAAAAATTGTAAAACTCGCAAAGAGAAAAAAAATATTAACTTTTCTTGATAATACTTGGGGGACTCCATTATACCTAAAACCATTAAAAATTGGCTTTGACATGTCATTTACGTCAGCGACAAAATATTTTTCTGGTCATTCCGATGCCATGGGAGGTTCTTTAGCAGTGAATAGAAAAGTTTTTAAGAAAGTAATGTTTTTTTATAAATTATCTGGATATAGAATGTCAGCAGATGAGGCTTATCTTATCATTAGGGGGCTTAGAACTTTAGACGTTCGATTAAAACAACACTACGAAAATACAAAAGTCATTATTAATTTTCTAAAAAAACAAAAAAAAATTAAAGAAATTCTTTACCCTTATAAACCATCATCAAAAAATTATAAATTATGGAAGAAATATTATAGCGGTGCCAATGGGTTATTTTCTATTGTTGTTAAGAGCAGCAAAAAATCTTCAGTTATTAAATTTGTTAATTCTTTAAAACTATTTGGAATTGGATATAGTTGGGGAGGTTTTGAAAGTTTAGTTTTATTACAAGATCTAAGAGATAACACAAAATATACTAAAACAAGAAAATTTTTTAGATTTAAAAAAGATGAACATATTGTAAGACTTCATATTGGACTCGAAGATCCGAAAGACTTAGTTTATGATTTAAAAAGTTCATTACGCCATATAAAATAAAAATGTTTAAATTTATTCCAAATAAAACTGCCTTTATAGTCCTAGCCTCAGCTTGTACTATAATTTTAATTTCAATGGGTTTAAGACAAACTTTTGGATTATTTTTTAAAGCTTTTGAAGAAGGAATTGGATGCACCAGAACTGAATTTGGACTAGCTATTGGAATTCAAATGTTATTCTGGGGTTTTTTTGCACCTATTTTTGGTTTCTTGGCAGATAAACTAGGAGGAAATAAAGCAGTTTTTCTTGGATTTGTTATTTTTGGATTAGGAATTTATATGCTTTATGCAGGACCTAATACAGGTATTTTTTTCCAAATTAGTTTAGGAGTTTTAGTAGGTATTGCTTTAGGGGCAACAGCTATTGGAGTTCCTGTTTCTGAAGTTGGAAAACATTTTCCAAATGAAACAAGAACTTTAGCTACGGGATATGTTACTGCTGCTGCTTCACTTGGTTATTTTTTATCTCCACTTTTTACCCAGTATAGTCTTGGAACTGTAGGCTGGGAGCAAACTTTGAAATATTTTATGTATTTCATTGCTTTTGGATTAGTAGCATCTCTGTTTTTGATACCGTCAAAAACTATAATTAATTCATCTCAAGCAGATAGAGATCAATCTTTTTCAGCTGCTATTATAGAGGCTTTTAAACATAGAGGTTATGTCTTATTAGTTTTAGGTTTTTTTGTTTGCGGGTTTCAAATTACACTAGTTGGAACACATATACCTGGTTATATGCAGGATAGAGGTATGGATGGTTGGTCAGCAACAATTATTTTAGCTTTAATTGGTTTATTTAATATATTTGGTACTTTGGGGATAGGTTACCTAGGCACAAAGTACAGAAAAAAAAACTTATTGAGTATTTTATACGCTCTTAGAGCTGTAAGTATTTGTGTATTTATTTTTTCTCCTCCATCTCTGTTAAATTCAATAATTTTCGGTATTACATTTGGACTTCTTTGGCTGTCTACTGTTCCTCCAACAAATGGAATTGTTGCGCAAATATTTGGAACAAAATACTTAAGCACACTTTTTGGTATTGTATTTCTGTGCCACCAATTTGGTGCTTTTTTAGGCGCTTATCTTGGAGGATATTTTTATGACCTTTATGGTTCTTATGATTATGCTTGGTATATTGCTATTGCATTATCTATATTTGCAACATTAATTCACTATCCTATAGATGAAAGACCTTTAATTAGAGAGTTAAAGAAAACCTAAGTATTTTAGTCCTGTGGATAATCACCTTTAAGTTGTATTATGAGTCCACTTTGGAATCAAAAGTGAATCAAAACGAGAACATTTATTTATGAAAATGTGTCCTTGTGGATAATTGTTTTTATTGTTTAAATTGAATATTCAATTTAATAGAGTTTAAACATAACTATTAACTGAGGAGAAAATATGTTTTCAAAAGAATTAGGTGCGAAATTAGATAAGTTTCATTTACTCAAACATCCGTTCTATCAAATTTATTGGAACGAAGGAAAATTAACTCGAGAAATTATTAAAGATTATGCTGAACAGTATTATCAACACGTAAAAGCATTTCCGAGATATATAAGTGCCACTCATTCTATTTGTGAGGATCTTGAAAAAAGAAGAATACTTTTAGAAAATTTACAGGATGAAGAAAATAAAGATGGTGATCATCCAAAACTATGGAAGAATTTTGCAAAAGCTTTGGGGGCTGATGAGAAAAAAATAGAAAATGTTAAATTAGATTGGTTTACTAAAGATATGATAGATAATTTTTTCTCTCAAGCGAGAAAATCATATGCTGAAGGTTTAGCTTCATTGTATACTTATGAAAGACAAATTCCAGAAATAGCTGAAACTAAAATTCAGGGATTAAAAAAATTCTACGGAGTAAGTTCTAAAGAGGGATTAGAATTTTTTGAGGCTCATAAATCTGCAGATGTAATTCATAGAGCAGAGTGCGAGAAACTCTTAGATGGACTTTCTAAAGAAGAGCAAGTAAAAGCAGAAAAAGCTTCAGTTTTAACTGCAAGATATCTTTGGAATTTTTTAAGTGGAATGACTTCTAAGCATAAGCTTGACTCAGTTGCTGCTTAAATTTAATTACTAAGTCTAATTAATAATGAAGAACGATAATCATGTTTGGGACAATAAACTCCCGACAGCACAGATGCTTGGTCGATGGCAGCCATGGCATGGAGGCCATCAGAAGCTTTTTGAGGAAATTCTAAAAAAAACTGGCCAAGTAAATATAATGGTTCGTGACGTAAAAGGAGTTGATGATAACCCCTTTGATTTTGAAACAGTAAAAAAAAATATTTTTGAAGCCTTGAAGGATTATAAAAATAGAATTCAAGTCACTTTAGTTCCCAACATTACAAACATTTGCTATGGAAGAGGAGTGGGCTATAAGATCGAAGAAATTGTTCTTGATGAGAAAACACAACAAATTTCAGCTACAAAAATTAGAGAACAAATGAGAAAAGAGGGAAAACTCAAATAGTTGCGAGCTATTCTCACTTGACCTGCAATTATCACCTATATAAAATAATCAACTCGAGGGAAAATCATTATGTTTACTAATAATCCATTTGCGGACTTAGCTTTAGTTTTACCTGCTGAATCAATGCAATTCTTTGTAATTGCAATGATACTGTTAGTCATAGTTAGCACTGGATTAGATATGCTTCACAAAAAAAATGTAATTTATTTTTTTAGAAACGCAAAAAAAGCAAAAAAATCTGCAAAAACGGAACTAAGCGCTGGAAAGAAAACAGCTGTAATATTAAAAACAGTAGCACATGATATTGCAACTACTTCTGAACTAGGTATGGGTAAAAGAAGATTAGCACATGTATTAGGTATGTACGGAACAATTTTATTTTGGGTTGCTTCAGTAGCTTTAATTTTTAATTATACCGATGGTTCCATTGCTCCCTCTTACGTGACTGTAACTTGGCATGTTGGAGCACTTATGACTTGTTTAGGGGGATATTGGTTCTGGTTCTTTTTAAGAGTTGACGTTTCAGCGGAAGCTCATCCTTGGTATAGAATTATTACAGCAGATTTATTTGTTTTAGCATTATTGGCTTGCGCTACTTTTGGCTTAGCTTGGTCATACACACAATTTTCTGATTTGGTTGGGCTTAGTTATCTATTTTTGATTTTATATATTATTTCAAATTTAATTTTGTTTGGTGGTGTTTACTGGTCTAAATTTGCTCACATGTTTTATAAACCAGGAGCTGCAATTCAAAAGAATTTAGCTGAAGCAGATGGATCTAGGGACAATTTGCCACCACCTGCTGATGCTCCTGAGCAATTTGGCCTGGGAATTAAAAGAGAACAACCTAAGCATTATTAAAGATTTTATGATAAGAAACTTTAAGGAGAATAAATAAATTATGTCCACTTTTGTATACATGACTAGATGTGATGGCTGCGGACACTGCGTGGACATCTGTCCGTCTGATATAATGCATATAGACGAAACAATTAGGCGGGCTAAAAATATCGAACCAAATTTTTGTTGGGAATGCTATTCATGTGTTAAAGCTTGTCCTAATCATGCCATAGACGTTAGAGGTTACGCTGATTTTGCTCCTATGGGTCATAGTGTGAGAGTTAGAAGAGAAGAGGAAAAAGGAACTATTTCTTGGAAGATTAAGTTTAGAAACGGAACAGAAAAAGATTTTGTTTCACCTATTACCACTAAACCATGGGGAAAATTTATTCCAAAGTTAGCTGACGGTGACAAACCCAGACAGGGAGAAATGAACTCACAAGTTTTGTATTCTGAGCCTGAAGGTTTGGATACAAAAAAAGATTTACCAACAATTAGTAAAGACTCATTTAAAAAAGGTGTTTATTACTAATGCCTAAAAATAAAACAGTTCATGAAAGTTGTGACGTTTTAGTTGTTGGTGGTGGAATGGCTGGAACAGGCGCCACGTTCGAAGCACGACATTGGGGAAGAGATTTAAAAATCATTTGTGTGGAGAAAGCAAATATAGATAGAAGTGGTGCAGTCGCTCAGGGACTTTACGCTATCAATTGTTACATGGGTATGAGATGGAATGAAAATCAGCCAGAGGACCATGTAAGATACGCAAGAAATGATTTAATGGGACTTGTGCGTGAAGATTTAGGATATGATATGGCACGCCACGTTGACTCAACTGTTCATATGTTTGATGAATGGGGACTACCAATGATGAAAGATAAAAAGACTGGTAGATATCAGAGAGAAGGTAAGTGGCAAATAATGATACATGGTGAAAGCTATAAACCTATCGTAGCAGAAGCTGCTAAAAAATCTGCGGATAAAATTTACAACAGAATTATGGTTACCCACTTATTAATGGATGAGAATGAGGAAAATAGAGTAGGTGGGGCAGTAGGGTTTAATATGAGAACAGGAGATTATCACGTATTCAAAGCTAAAACAGTTATAGTCGCTGCAGGCGGTGCTTCACATATTTTTAAACCTAGAGCAGTTGGAGAAGGTATGGGAAGAACTTGGTACGCGCCTTGGAGCAATGGTTCAGCTTATGCATTACCAATAGCTGTTGGTGCAAAAATGACTCAAATGGAAAATAGAATTGTACTTTGTAGATTTAAAGATGGGTACGGTCCAGTGGGTGCGTATTTTTTACATTTAAAAACTTATACACAAAATGCCAATGGAGAAAATTATGAAAAGAAATGGTATGACAAAACTAAAGAATTAGTTGGAGAGTATATAGATCATCATCCAACACCCACTTGTTTGAGAAATCACGCTTTTATTCAAGAAGTAATGGCTGGCGGTGGACCAATCCACATGGTTACAAAAGAAGCGTTTCAAGACCCACATTTAGAAACTGTTGGTTGGGAAAACTTTTTAGGAATGACTGTAGGTCAAGCTGTCGTTTGGGCATCTCAAAATATTGATCCAAAATATACAAATCCAGAATTAACTACATCAGAACCTTATGTAATGGGATCTCATGCTACTTGTTCGGGAGCTTGGGTTAGTGGACCAGAGGATATTGCTCCACCTGAATACTTCTGGGGTTACAACAGAATGACAACAGTACAAGGTTTATTTGGAGCAGGAGATACAGTCGGAGGAAGTGCACATAAGTTTTCTTCAGGATCATTTACTGAAGGTAGATTAGCAGCTAAAGCGGCGGTAAAATATATAGAAGATAAAAAAGCAGAAAATTTAAATGTTTCAGATAAACAATGTAATAATTTAAAGGAAACAATATACAAACCTTTAGAAAACTATACTGTAGGAAGAAACGAAATAACTGGAGGAACAGTTTCACCGAGCTATATTTCGCCAATTCAAGGATTACAAAGACTTCAAAAAATTATGGACGAATATGTTGGTGGTATCACTGCTAATTATATGACTAATGACAATCTTCTTAAAAAAGGTTTAGAACTTTTAGACTGGTTACAAGAAGATTTAGAAAATGTTGGTGCTGAAGACTATCACCAATTGATGAGGGCTTGGGAGCTTAAACATAGAACTTTAACTTCCCAATGTGTTACAGAGCATACATTATTTAGAGAGGAAACTCGTTGGCCTGGTTATTACTATAGAGGCGATAAACTAAAATTAGATGATGAAAACTGGCATTGTTTAACAGTTTCCAGAAGAGACCCGAAGACCGGTAAATTTACAATGGAGAAAATGCCTGTTTATCACATTGTAGGTGACAAAAAAGAAAAGAAAGCTTCATAAAATTCTTTAAATGGACTTGATGGAAAAAAGTGATGAGGAAATCATTAAGATTGCTAGTCCTATTTGGTCTAATTTAGTGAAGTCCTCAAACATTAAAGATTATGGTGGATTTACTAAAGATTTTTCCTCGCAGATGCTTTATGGCGCAAACGAGGTCGAACTTGGAAAGCAATGGGCAAGCAACAAACTTCTTACTAGCCTGTCTGAGAAGCAAGAAGTTCTAGGCTGTATACGAAGAGATAAATTTATTACTGTGCTTTATAAACAAAAAAGTAACACTTTAACTGGTGAATTTTTAGGAAGATTAGTCTTAGGAGTGGAAGGAGACATGGTTAAAGTATTTGGAGCTACTATTTATTAAGATTGACAATATCTACTTTCGAGCATACTTAGAAGTATGCTAGATATTTACCTACCGATAGCTCAAGTAAATGTAGATATCTTTTTATTACTTTTCTTAAGTTTGGCAGTGGGAGTTCTTTCAGGTCTATTTGGAGTGGGAGGTGGTTTTCTTATGACACCTTTTTTGATTTTCATGGGGATCCCACCGGTTTATGCAGTACCAAATGAGGTAAATAATATATTAGCAACATCTGTTTCTGGATCTCTAACTCATTGGTATAAAAATACTTTAGATTACAAAATGGGATTATTAATAGTTTCTGGTGGTGTCGTGGGAACTATCATAGGGATTACAACTTTTTCTTATTTTTCAGAGATAGGAAAAATCAGTTTGATTATCTCGCTTTTGTACATGTACTTACTAGCGATAGTAGGAACTTTAATGCTAATCGAGGGAATTAAAGAAAAAAATCTTCAAAAAAAGAAAGTTTTAATAAAACAAAAATTACACGACCATAACTGGTTACAAGGTTTACCTTTAAGAATGCGTTTTCATAAATCAAAGTTATATGAAAGCGCCATTGTACCTATATTTTTAGGCTTGGTGGTAGGTTTTGTTGCATCTATGATGGGTATAGGAGGTGCTTTTTTAATGGTTCCAGCAATGATTTATATAGTAGGTATGCCAATTAAATTAATACCAGGGACTTCTTTATTTGTAACAATTTTCATAAGCGCAATAGTTACAATTCTTCATGCATTCAACTATGGTTCGATAGACTTATTTTTAGTTATTCCTTTAATTTTAGGATCAATTGTAGGTGTTCAGTTAGGACAAAAGTTAGGACAATTTTTAGATAGCACAGAGTTAAAATCCCTATTTGCCATGTTGTTATTATCAGTTTCTATAGCCATAGGATATGACTCCTTTTTTAGAGACAAATCAAATATATCTAATGGAAATCAAACTATTAATCCCGATCTAAACGCCTTAGCAGAATTCACTGTAAAATTTTCAAATGACGTCCCATTTTTATATGGTGCATTAGCAATTCTATTAGCTATTTCTTTAGGTGCACTTGCTGCTTTTGCAAGAAAGATTTTAAGTCCAGTAATTAGAAAGTTATTAAGTGATTTTAGAAAAAAAGAAGAACCTAAAAAAGAAGAAATTAAATTTCCAGAAAAATAAGTTTAAGCGCTTCTGTAAAGTTTTGTCATAACAAATTCTCTATGACCTAAAGCTTCTGCACAAGTTAATCTTCCATTAGCTACTCTTAACATTGTTTTAATTAACTCATCCCCGGCTTGAGATAAATTCATTTCTCTTGAAAGAATTTTAGATACATCACAGTCTACGTGCTCCTTCATTAATTTTGCTGTTAAGGGATTTGCAGTAAGTTTTACAACTGGCTCAATAGGGTTTCCTATAATATTTCCTTGTCCAGTAGGAAATAAATGGATATTAAATCCACCAGCTGCTTGCAATGTAACGCACTCTGCGGCAGCTGATGACGTATCCATGAAATATAAACCTTTACCTTTTTTTGGCTCCTCAGCTGGTTCTAGTACGTCTATAAATTTCAAATTTCCAATTTTTTGAAAATTTCCAAAAGCTTTTTCCTCTATTGTAGTTAACCCTCCGGCTATATTTCCAGCTGTTGGTTGACTCTCTGAAAGATCGTTTGTTGCTTCTTTTAAAATAAAATCATTATAAGAACTCCAAGTTTTCATAAACTTTTCTTTAGCTTCAGGAGTTGCTCCTCTAGCTGCACAAACTGTTTCAGCACCTGTGAGCTCTGAAGTTTCTCCAAAACACAAATGGACTCCAAAGGGCTCTAATTTTTCCATAAGATTTCCAACTGTAGGATTTGATGCCAACCCTGATGTAGTATCAGATTCTCCACACTTTACCGAAATCCATAAATCACTTAATGGACATTCTTCTCTTTGTTTTTCCGAAGCCCACTGTGAAAATTCTTGAGCTTTTTTAGAAGCTTTCATGATTGTTCCAATATCACCTGTTCTTTCAATATGAAAACCTTCAACAGGTTTTCCTGTTTTAGCAATTTCATCAACAATTCTTTTTGTCCATTTAGGCTCAATCCCAATTACTATTACTGCAGCTACATTTGGGTTCTTACCAGTTCCAATCATCGTTCTAAAATGTAATTCTAAGTCCGCACCGAATTGCAGTCTTCCATATGAGTGAGGTAAGGCAATAGTACCTTTAATATTATTTGCAACAGCTTCCGCACAGGCGTTTGATATATCATCTACTGGAAGTATTATTACGTGGTTTCTTGTTCCCGCTCGACCATTTTCTCTTTTATATCCTAAAAAACTTTTTGGAATTTCCATTAGATTACCATTTCTTTGTTTTTACATTGTGAACATGAACATGATCACCTTTTTTAATAGATTTAACAACTTTACCTATATCATGACCATATTTTAAAATAGTATCACCCTCTTTTAGATCTTGGAGAGCAATTTTATGGCCTAAAGGCACTTCATTTGTTGAATTTACTTTAACAGTTTTATCATTCTCAATGATCCAGGCGTTGCATTCTTGACCTTTTTTAGTCTTTTCAATAACTACAACTCCAACGTTGTCTTTTTCGTCGTGGATAATAAGGTCTGGCTGTGACATAAAATATTTAATGGATATAGACTAAATTTTGATATATTTAAAGAGTGATTTAAATTATTTTAAAGGAATTCTATGGCAAAAATGACAACAGAGGAAGCTTTTGTAAAAGTTTTACAAATGCATGGTATAGAACACGCATTTGGAATAATAGGGTCTGCTTTTATGCCAATCTCTGATATTTTTCCTGATGCTGGTATCACGTTCTGGGATGTTGCTCACGAGACTAATGGTGGATTAATAGCTGATGGTTACACAAGAGCGACTGGAAAAATGTCTATGGTTATTGCCCAGAATGGTCCAGGGATTACAGGTTTAGTAACTCCAATTAAAACTGCTTATTGGAATCATACTCCACTACTTTTAGTTACACCACAAGCTGCTAACAAGACAATGGGTCAGGGAGGATTCCAGGAGGTTGAGCAGATGAATTTGTTTAAAGATATGGTTTGTTATCAAGAGGAAGTAAGAGATCCATCTAGAATGGCTGAAGTATTAAATAGGGTTATAGAAAAAGCTATAAGAGGATCTGCTCCAGCACAAATAAATGTTCCCAGAGATTATTGGACACAAGTGATTGATATTGATTTACCTCCCATAGTGAGATTGGAAAGACAAGCAGGGGGAGCAGAGGCGATTGAAAAGGCGGCAAAATTACTTTCAGATGCAAAATTTCCTGTCATTCTCTCAGGCGCAGGAGTTGTAATTGGAGGTGCAATCGAAGACTGTGTTAAATTAGCAGAAAAATTAGACTCACCAGTTTGTTCAGGTTACCAACATAATGATAGTTTTCCTGGAAGCCACCCTTTAGCTGTTGGACCCTTAGGTTACAATGGTTCAAAAGCTGGAATGGAATTAATAGCTAAAGCTGATGTAGTTCTTGCTTTAGGAACAAGATTAAATCCTTTTTCTACTTTACCTGGTTACGGAATAGATTATTGGCCAAAAAATGCGAAAATAATTCAAGTTGATATGAACTCAGATAGAATTGGATTAACCAAAAAAGTAACTGTAGGAATATGTGGTGACGCTAAACTTGTCACTCAACAATTATTATCAAAATTATCGTCAAATGCTGGTGATACAGATAGGCAAAAAAGAAAAGACTTAATTCACCAGACAAAATCTGCATGGCTACAAAAATTATCAAGTCTAGACCATGAGGATGACGACCCAGGGACAGTTTGGAATAAAGAAGCTAGAGAGAGAGATAAAGATAGAATGTCCCCAAGGCAAGCTTGGAGAGCAATACAAGCAGGTATGCCAAAAGACGTTATTATATCAAGCGATATTGGAAACAATTGTGCGATAGGAAATGCATATCCAACGTTTGAAAAAGGTAGAAAATATCTAGCTCCAGGATTATTCGGACCTTGTGGGTATGGTTTTCCTGCAATTCTCGGTGCAAAGATTGGTTGTCCTGATACTCCCGTAATTGGCTTTGCAGGAGACGGAGCATTTGGAATAAGCATGAATGAAATGAGTTCGTGCGCTCGAAAAGAATGGCCAGCAATTTCAATGGTAATTTTTAGAAATTATCAATGGGGAGCAGAAAAAAGAAATTCTATTTTATGGTTCGACGATAATTTTATAGGAACAGAACTAGATCCTGAATTAAGTTATTCGAAGGTTGCTACGGCTTGTGGTTTAAAAGGTGTTACTGTTAAAACTATGGAAGAAACAACTAAAGCTATTAAACAATCTTGTGAAGATCAAAAAAAAGGCATCACAACATTTATTGAGGTAATTTTAAACCAAGAATTAGGCGAACCTTTCAGACGAGATGCAATGAAAAAACCAGTGAGAGTTGCTGGAATAAAAAAGTCTGATATGAAACAACAAAAAAGTTTAATTTAATTTTAAGACACTAGCCGGGTCCAATTTCACATTAAACCAATTTAATCTTATATCTAAGTGAGGCCCAGTAGATCTACCAGTTTTTCCTACTGTTCCAATTCTTTCACCTTGTTTTACTTTTTGCCCTTTCTTCACATCTACATCTTTTAAATGCATATACAAAGTGCTTATACCATGACCATGATCAAATATTACTGTGCCACCTGTAAAATAAAGGTCATCTTCTGCTAAAGTGACTACACCATCTAACATTGCCATAATTGGAGTCCCCTCATCAGAGGCAAAATCAAGACCGTAATGCGGTCTTCTAGGTTTTCCATTAAGTATTCTTTGACTTCCATATACACCAGTCACAATTGAGTCTTTGAGTGGAACTTTAAACTTCTCTTTAAAAAAAGTTAAATCGCTATCTATTGACCTCGCATTACCTATTAAAATGTTATCGGCCTTAATTCGATCATATACTTCTTTTGGTGGCGTTACTTGTTTTGGAGGCAAACCATCTATTCTTTGAATTAAATATTTTTTTTTGAATACTTTCTTTTCTATTATATCTGTTTTGCCATCATTAATTATTTTAATCACAATATTGTTTTTTCTATCTCTACCTATTCCAAATGCAAAATATCCGTCTTTTGTAATTCTGACTTTAGTTTTATCTATATAGACTTTTGATTTTGGATTAGTTTTTCCTAAAATAAATGAACCTTGTTTAAAACTTCCTTGAAATTCTGTAGCGCATAAGTTTAAAGGTATTATAAAAAAAAATATAAAACTTATTATCTTGCTGTCCATCCGCCATCTACCAATAATGAAGTTCCAGTAATCATAGAAGCCGCATCAGATGCTAAAAAAACTGCTGCAGAAGATACCTCAGATAACTCCGCATATCTTCCCAAAGGAATGTTTCCTAAAACTTCTTTCCTAAAGGCTTTCTTTTTAAAAAACTTTTTTGTCATTGGCGTAACTACAAAAGTTGGTGCAATACTATTTACTCTAATATTATATTTTGCTAAATCTATCGCCATCCCTTTGGTCAGCCCCTCGATACCAAATTTGGTCATGTTATAAACGCTTCGAATAGGACCGCCCACATGACCCATTTGTGACGACATATTTACGATTGCAGCACCAATTTTTTTTCTATTTTTTGTTTCTACCATCTTTAAAGCAACTAAATTAGCAACATTAAATGCTGCAATAGTATTAATTTTTACAACTTTTTCCATATCTTGTTTACGAATTTTTAAAAAATGCTCAGGAATATTTGTTCCAGCATTATTTATTAAAACATCAATTTTTGGCTGACTATTTATAATTTGTTTTATTTGTAAGTAATTAGTTAAATCACACACATAAGTTTTACATTTAACTTTATATTTTTTTACAATTTTTGAAACTGCATCTAAATCTTTTTTTGTCCTACTAATTAATATTAAATTAGACCCAGCTTCGGCTAGAGCTATAGCGCAAGCTCTTCCCAAACCTTTTCCAGCCCCAGTTACAAAAGAATATTTACCTTTTAAATTATACTTTTTTAAATACATGATTATAAAATTAATTTTAAATCAGTGTATATTAGATCTATTGCTACAACTAGTATAGCTATTAAACCTAACCATCCGATCCATTTATATTTTTCAATCCATTTTGCTATTAAATTAGCTGCAAATGCCATTAAAGCAATGGATAGAGCTAAACCGAAAATTAATAACATGAAATGTCCTTTTGCTGCTCCTGCAACACTAAGGACATTATCGAGACTCATTGTGACATCAGCCATTATAATTGTAAAAATTGCCTTACTAAAAGAACTGTTATCAACTTTGATATCTTTTTTTTCAATCTGCCCCTTTATCACGTCAACATATAATTTATAACAAATATAAAGTAGTAAAATTCCACCAATAAGTCTTAACCCGGTAATCATTAATAGATAAGTTGTTATCAAAGTGAAAAGTATTCTTAAAATCACTGCAGCACCAATACCAAAGAAAATTATTTTTTTTCTTTTATCTTGATCAAATTTTGAGGCTACCATACCTATAATAATTGCATTATCGCCTGCTAAAACCAGATCAATAAATATTATTTGAGTTAAAATTATAATTTCTTCTGTCATTTTATTTGATTATTTAAAATAAATTCTGCACCTTTTTCTGCAATCATTATAGTTGGAGCGTTTGTATTTCCTGAAGTAATGTTGGGCATTATAGATGCATCTACTACTCTTAAATTTTGAAGTCCATGTACATATAATTTGTCATTAACAACTGCATTCTCATCCTTACCCATTTTACATGTTCCTACAGGATGAAAAATTGTTTGAGTAAATTCACTACCAGCTTTTACCAGCTCTTCATCTTCAGTAATATGAACTCCAGGTCTATACTCTTCTGGTTCATATTTTTTAAAAGTTTTTGTTTCTAGCATAATTTTTCTAACTAATTTTAATCCTTGAGCAGCTACCATTCTATCATCTTCTGTCGATAAATAGTTCATCTTGATTTTTGGATTAACTCTACTATCGTTACTTACTATTGAAATTTCTCCTCTGCTTGAAGGTCTGATATTTGCCACTGTAGGGGTAATTCCATCAAAGTCATGCAGTTTTGAAGCGCCAAGAATGTCAGTACTTATTGGTTGAACATGGAATTGTAAATTAGGAGTTTCTTTTGATGGATCACTTTTTGCAAAACCACATACTTGACTAGCCCCCATTGTCATTGGGCCGCTCTGCTTAAATATATATTCCAAACCAATTAAAAAATTACCAAATAAACTGTTTATTTTGCCGTTTAAAGACTTTAAATTTTTTACTTTATAAACTGGTCTAAACATAAGATGATCTTGTAAATTCATACCAACGCCTTTTAATTCTTTAATAGTCTTAATACCAATTTTACTTAATTTATCCGCATTACCGATGCCAGATACCTGAAGAATATGAGGAGAACCAATGGAACCTGCCGATAAAATTATTTCTCTTTTGGCTTTAGCGGTAATTAATTTATCTCCTCTATAAAAACTTACACTATTGGCTTTAGTTCCTTCAAAATTTATCTTTTGAACATGTGCATTAGTTATAATCTTTAAATTTTTCCTTTTTTTGACAGGATTTAGATATCCTTTTGCAGCACTACATCTAAGTTTAAGTAATGATTTATTATGATTAGTAGTAAATTGAAAAAAACCAATTCCCGTATTATCTCCAGTGTTAAAATCATTAGTTTTAGGTATTCCACATTCCTCAGCTGCGTTTTGGAATTCATCTAACATTTTTAAATCAATTTTTTTATTTGAAACCATAATGGGACCACTATCGTTATGGTATTCACTTTTACCTAATTCATTGTTTTCAGATTTTAAAAAAGTAGGGCAGAACATCATTCCATCCCCATCCAGTGTTACCCATTTGTCTCCAATTATCATAATCATTACTTTGACCTCTTATCCATAAGAGTCCATTAATAGAGGAACTGCCACCTAAAGTTTTACCTCTAGGATATCTTATAGATCTGTTATTCATTGTTTCATCTTTTTCTGTTCTGAAACACCAGTCAACTTTAGGATTATGCATTGTTTTATAATATCCAACTGGGATGTGTATCCATGGATAATTATCATTACCACCTGCTTCAAGAAGTAAAACTTTGTTTTCCTCTTTTTGAGTTAATCTATTTGCAAGAACACATCCTGCTGATCCTGCTCCTATAATTATGTAATCGAATTCTTCCATAGATAAATGATACTTATAGGAGGAAAACTCATAATTGCCAATGCATCAAATTCAACCTAAGGTTTTATTTCTATTGTTTGACTCTCAAATTTTAAAGAGGTTTAATTCTGCAATAAATAATAATCAAACGGGGGAATAATGAGAAAATTATTAACTGTTGTTTTAAGTTTGGCTGTATTTGTTGGTTTTTCAATGACTACTGCAAACGCAAAAACATTAAAATGTCAGACCGTTCTTAACACTAAAGCTGATGAAGTGAAAATGTTAAAGGACTTTACTGACACTGTAACAGAACTTACTGATGGATCTCTAAAATTCGAGATTTTACCAGCAGGAGCTGTTGTAGGAGTAAAAGAAACTTTAGATGCAGTTGACAAAGGATTAATTGACTGCGGATTCGCTTGGACACACTATTGGTCTGGCGATCACCCAGCTGCCATGTTATTCGGTTCGCCAGTAGCAGGTGGTGGAGTAGGTATAGATAACTTAGCGTTTTTATCTTGGTTCCAATATGGTGGTGGTAAAGAATTATACGACCAACTTTGGAAAGAAATGGGTAGAGACATTAAAGGATTTATGCTTCAACCAGTTGGCCCAGAAGCTTTAGGTTGGTTTCCAAAACCAATTAAAGACATGGCTGATTTTAGAAAATATAAATTCAGAACACCTCCAGGAATTCCTGGTCAAACATATAAAGATATCGGTATTGCATCTGTAGCAATGGGCGGTGGAGATATTCTTCCAGCATTACAAGCAGGTACTATCGATGCAGCAGAATGGTGTTGTCCAAAACCAGATTTAACATTTGGTTTCCAAAAAGTATTAAAACACTATTACCTACAAGGTTTACACCAAGTTGTAGTAAATGCTGACTTTTATATTACTGGAAAAACTTACAAAGCAATGACGAAGCACGAAAAAAAATCTCTTGAAGTAGCTGCAAACGCTTCATTAGCTAAATCTTTAAGCTACAGAATCTATGAAAATGGAAAAGCTTTAAGAGAGTTAACTACTAAGCACGGAGTAATTTTAGAAGATACTCCAACAGACTACTTTAAAGAATATATGGCAGCAGCAAAGAAAACATTAAATAAAAACGCAGCGGATAACAAATTCTTCGCTAAAGTTTATAAATCAATGAAAGAATTTGCTGATATTGCTGTACCATTCTGGAGTGGTGCTCAAATGTCAAACGCTAAGCTAGGAATGGCTCACGCGGCGACATTAAAGTAATAAGCAAAAACTTTAAAAATATTTTAGAGCGGATTTAACGGTCCGCTCTAATTTTTTAGGACAAGATTATGAATGATAAGCAACCAAAAATAGACATCTCAGATGAAATGATTGCCGAGAGGCGCGGCGGCTCAAGTAAAATGCCAGCTGATATGCCAAATTGGATGGCGAACACTATTACTTCAATAGATAAATTCAGCAAACGTGTAGGTAATGTAGTCTGTTGGATCCTCATGCCTTTAATTTTAGCAATGACGTATGAGGTTATTATGAGAAAATTATTTTTAGCTCCAACTATTTGGGCTTATGACATAAGTCGTTTCTTATACGGGGCCTTATTCATGTTAGGAGCAGGATACGCTCTATCCAAAGGAGTTCACATAAGAGCAGATTTTTTATACAGAAATTTTAAAACTAAAAATCAAGGTCTTGTAGATTTTTGGTTATATATATTATTTTATTTTCCAGGTTTAATAGTTTTTCTTTACATGACTATTGGCTATGTCGAAGAATCAATTCGAAGAGGTGAAAGAGGAATGGATACAACTTGGATGCCATTCATGTGGCCTATCAAATCATGTTTGTTAATAGGTATAATATTTCTTTTAATTCAAGGCGTTTCAGAATTATTAAAAAGTTATTGGGCTGCTAAAAAAGGCGAGTGGCCTGGAGAAGAAAAAAAATGATAGCAGAATTAATTGATCCAGCTGTATTAGGCTTCATTTTAGTTGGAGTAATGCTTTTTGCTATATTCGTAGGATTTCCAATATCTTTTACATTAATTTTTTTAGGTTTTGTTTTTGGATACTTAGGATTTGGTAAATTAGTTTTCTATTTGATGACCTTACAATTTTCAATGGTCATGACCGAACAAACCCTTGCTGCTGTCCCGCTCTTTGTCTTTATGGGAATAATGATGGAACAAGCTGGTTTGATGGAAAGGTTGTTCTCAGCATTCCAACTTATGTTAGCCAGAGTTAGAGGATCACTTTATTATGCTGTCTTGTTTGTTTCTGTGATTTTTGCTGCAGCGACAGGAATAGTAGGAGCATCAGTAACAATCTTAGGAATTATGGCTGCCAAATCAATGAATAGATCTGGTTATAATGTACGATTAGCAGCAGGAACAATAACAGCTGGAGGAACTTTAGGAATTCTTATCCCTCCAAGTATTATGCTTGTTGTAATGGGGCCAATTATGGAGATCCCGGTCATTGATTTATTCGCAGCAGCAATATTTCCTGGAATATTACTCGCAACATTATATGCGGCTTATACCACAATTAGATGCATGATGGATCCAAAGCTCGGACCCCCATTACCAGAAGATATGCGAGCAACTAGCATGACAAAAGTTTGGATTGAGTTTTTTTTAGGATTAGTGCCTCCCGCTGCATTAGTATTTGCTGCTTTAGGAAGTATTTTGTTTGGTTTTGCAACACCTACAGAAGCTGCAGGTTGTGGAGCAATGGGTGCATTACTTCTATCAATAGCTTACAAGAAATTAACATTGCCAAAATTACAAGAGGCATTAGTAAAAACTTTAGAAATTACAGCTTTAATAATGGTTTTAGTAGCTGCTTCTAACTTTTTTGGTGCAGTATTCGCTAGATTAGGAACACCTACTTTGCTAACCGAGTTTTTACTTGGATTAGAAATGAACAAATATTTAATTCTAGCAATGATAATGGTGATGATATTTTTGTTAGGATGGCCTTTAGAGTGGGTTCCAATAGTGATGATAATTATCCCTATAATTTTACCTTTAGTTGAAGCCCTAGGATTCAATCTAACTTGGTTTGCTATACTAGTGGCTGTAAATCTCCAAACCGCCTGGCTATCACCTCCAGTGGCGCTTTCAGCGTATTTTTTAAAAGGTGTGGTACCCGAATGGGATTTAAAAGACATTTATTATGGAATGATGCAATTTATGGTCTTGCAAATTTTTGGATTAGTATTAATAGTACTTTTTCCACAAATTGCATTGTGGTTACCAACTTTATTATATGGCAATTAAATATATTAAAAAAGCGAGTAAGACACCAGAAACTGACGATCACAAGACTCAGGCTGCAGTTCAATTAATACTTAACGATATAAAAGAGAGAAAAGAAGTTGCTCTCAAAGAATTAAATAAAAAATTTGATAAATACGAAGGTGAAGTCATAGTTTCCAAAGAAAAAATAGAGGAAGCTATTAAAAAAGTAGATGAAAAGACAAAAGACGATGTAAAGTTTGCACATGATAGAATTCGTAAATTTGCCGAACATCAACTAAAAAGTATGAATAACGATTTTGAAGTTGAACTTTCAAAAGGTTTGTTTGCTGGACAAAGATTAATTCCAGTTGATACTGCTGGCTGTTATATACCTGGAGGAAGATACGCACATATCTCTTCTGCAGTTATGGCAATTACACCAGCAAAAGTTGCTGGCGTAAAAACTATTATTTGCGCAAGTCCTCCAAAAGATAAAGATGGAGCTAACCCCGGCATTATTTTTGCCGCAAATCATTGTGGAGCAGATGTAATAATGAATCTAGGTGGTGTTGCAGCTATAGGATCTTTGACACATGGTTGTTTTAATAATCCGCCAGTAGATTTTTTAGTTGGTGCTGGTAACCAGTATGTTGCTGAAGCAAAAAGAATTGTTTACGGAAAAGTTGGCATAGACCAATTTGCTGGTCCAACAGAAATTGCAATTATCGCTGATAAATCTGCAGATAAAGAAATTGTTGCAGTGGATTTAGTTGGGCAGATGGAGCACGGATATAATTCCCCTGCATGGTTGTTCACTACAGATAAAGAGTTAGCAGATTTTACAATGAAAAGAGTGCCAGAATTGATTAATGAATTACCTGAACTTGCAAAAGTTAACGCCACAGCAGCTTGGAAAGATTACGGGGAAGTAATTTTATGTGACAGCGATGAAGAAATGGCAGAGGTAAGCGATAAATATGCTTCAGAACATTTAGAAGTTCACGCAAGTAAATTAGATTGGTGGCTAAAGAGATTAAGAAATTATGGATCTTTATTTTTAGGTGAAGAAACAACAGTAGCTTATGGAGACAAATGTTCCGGTACAAATCATATTTTACCCACAAAAGGCGGTGGAAGATATACTGGTGGTCTTTTTGTCGGCAAATTTATAAAAACTTTAACATTCCAAAGAATGACAAAAGACGCAACAAAAGTTGTTGGAGCAACAGCAGCTAGACTCGGTAGAGCAGAAGGTATGGAAGCTCACGCGCGAACAGCAGATATTAGATTAAGGAAATACGGTTTTTCTAATTAATGCATGCACTAGTTTATACTGGTACTAACAAAATAGATTTCAGAAAAGAAAAAGATCCAATAGCTAAACCCGGTGAGATTATAGTAAAAGTAAAAGCTTCAGGGATTTGTGGTTCTGATATGCACGCTTTCCACGGCAATGACGAAAGAAGAGTACCTCCTTTAATATTAGGTCATGAAGTAAGTGGAACCAGCTTAGATGGTAAATTCAAAAACAAAGATGTTGTTATAAATCCATTAATAAGTTGTGAAAATTGCGAATATTGTAAAAATGAGAGGGAACATCTATGTCCAGAAAGAACAATGATAGGGATGAGCACGCCAATTAAAAGAGAAGGGGGATTGGCAGAATTAGTATCAGTGCCAGAGAAAAACATTTTTGAAGTTCCAAATGAGCTGAGTATTAAAGAAGCAGCATTAGCTGAACCTACAGCTGTAGCCTTACATGCAGTTTTATTAGCCGAACAAAATTTAAAAAAACCTTTACCTGAATGCAAAATCTTAATTCAAGGGGCTGGTGCAATAGGTCTTTTATGTGGTTTAGTTTTAAATAAAGAAAAAAAAGCTACAAATATTGTTATGTCAGATCCAAATAAAAAAAGATTAGATGAGTGTGGTAAATATCTAAAGGCAAATTTTGTATCTCCAGATGATAAGTCAATTAAAGAAAATAATTTTGATTTGATATTAGAGTCTGTTGGTCTTGAGGTTACACGTCATCAAGCTATAAAATCAATAGCCCCAGGGGGCACTATTTTGCATATCGGATTAACACATCCCTCAGGAACTTTTGATTTTAAAAAACTAACAATTCAAGAAGTGACACTAGTTGGAACGTATTGCTATACAACTAAAGATTTTCAAAAGACTTTAGAAATTTTAAAAGAAAAAAAATTAGGAGATTTAGGTTGGATTGAGTATAGAGATCTTAAAAAAGGATCAGAGGCTTTTCTAGAAATACACAATGGGACTTGTGTTGCTCCCAAAATCATTCTTATTCCATAGTTCGTCTTATAGTTGTAGACAAATTGCATACCTGAAATAAAATTTTAACATAGATAATTTTAAAGTATTTAAAATAAAGTCTATTAATTAAAAAGGAGATCTTATGAAAAAAATTTTTATCGCAGTATTTTTTTTAGTTTTTTCCTCAGCTTATGCGGGAGGTCATATAACTAAAAAGCAAAAAGGAGAAACTATACAATGTCTTGGACATTATAGTGCAACGGCTGTTTTACCTGCTGATACAATTGAAGTTACAGATATGGAAATGGCTTTAGCTTCAGTCAAAGTAATACGAACTTTTCTTCAAAAAGAACAAGTTAGTGAGGATGAGATGAACAAAGGTATGAATGAGCATGTAGATAAAGTTTACGGGAAACCATTTGATAAAGGCATGAACGATAAATGTAATAAATTTATCTATAAACTAATCCCTGGTTCTAAAGAAGAAATTGAAAAACTATCCAGAACTATCTATGCAGGTTAATCTATGAGCGGATACGTTATAGCTAATATAGACGTTAAAAATCCCGAAGCATATAAAGAATATGTTGGTAAGGTGGTACCAACTGTTCAAAAATTCGGAGGAGAATACCTTGTACGTGCTGGGGAATACAAAGTTATAGATGGTGAGTGGAAATATCCTCGTACGGTTGTAATTAAATTTCCAACTTATGAAAAAGCTTTAGAGTGGTATGACTCTAAGGAATATAAACCAGTAAAACCAATTCGATTAGCAAACTCAGTTACTAATGGAATAATAATTAAAGGAGTATAAAAAACATGATAGATAAATTTGGAAACGCATTTTATTTAATAATTTACTTGGCACATTTTATTATAGTTGGTAGTTACGCCTACCAGTTAGTCTTTGATACTAAAAAATTTCTAAAGGGCAGAGGAGTTGATAAAACTGCTACCTTGATTACGAGATTTGGAGGCTCATTCATGATCGCTACTGTTTTAATGGCAATATATATCGCTTTTATAAGATCAGGCGGTGTAGATGCTACTTGGGCTTTCTTTAACTTAGTTTTTATAATGAATGTTTCGATATTAGTTGTAAATTTTTATACGTTAAAGATTGATAAAACAGGTTTAACTAAAAAAACTAGAAACGATGGAATATATGCTCCACTCGTTCTTGTTATTATCAGTGCTATTCTTTGTTACGGTTTAGCAGATAAAATTTACGTTTAAGGAGATACATGGCAAAGTTTATGAATATTGTTAGATGTAAAGTGAAATCATCTAACAGAGAAGAATATTTGAAAAAAATAGATGAGATGCCAAAGTTCGATGGGCAGATTTCAGCAAAGTATGTTGAAACGAAGCCTAACGAATTTTTTATGATTGGCGAATGGAATTCTGAAGATGATATTGCTAAAGCAAGACCAAAAATGATTGAATTTTTGGATTCGTTGCGGCACACTTTAGAAGAACTGTCTTCAGATTTGGGAGTAACAGATCCTCACTCTGGTACAGTTATAATCGAGAAATAGGAAAGGAGAAAAATATGGTAAAGATGTACATTATGGGTAACTATACTGAAAAAGCTTTTCAAGGTTTTCTTAAAGATCCTAGTAGTGATAGGAAAGCAGTAGTTGAAAAACTTGTTCAAGGTGTAGGTGGGAAAATGCATACAATGGATATTGTAAGAGGTTCATACGATTTTTGTGTAGTTGCAGAGCTACCTAGTTTTGATGACTTCGCAGCTGTTAAATTATTGGTAGAGTCTACTGGCGCTGTGAAAAACTTATCAGCCCTTGAAGCAATAGATTTTTCTAAGGCTACTACAAAAGCTTCGAAAATGTCTTATAAGGCTCCTGGCCAATAATTATTTTCTATAGCTTATACATTTTAAGGTATCAGTGAATTTTATTTGATTTTTATACTTTAATTTAATTTCACTGATACCAAGTTTAATATCTTTATCGCTCATGTTTAATAAACATGAGATATACCTCTCTCTAAGCATTCTTACGTATTTTTGTTTAGAGATATTTACTTTAAAGTTAAAGTTCGTGTAGCTTATTTCTTTTAAGTTTTTTTTGATTATCTTAAATAAAACTTCATCTCTTTTTAAACTTTTTTCTAAATTTTCTCTCATTTTTTTAAAACAAGGTATCTTATTATTTTTTGTTTTAAGCGAAAAAATTAATATTTTACCTTTATTATTTAAGCTTTTTTTAGCAAGGTTTAGAAGGTGGTTTAATTTTGTTTTTGTAAAAAAATGAATAGTTTGTTTGATTAAAATTAGATCATATTTTTCTTGTTTCTTTAAATATTGCAAGGCACCAATTTTCTTAAATATAATATTCTTTTTAACATCTTTATTTGCAACAATATCAATCCCTATGGGTTTATTTCTAAATTTATATTTCTTTTGAAGGGAACTAATAATATTTGCTCTTCCACATCCAATGTCCAATATTTTCGAATTTTTATTAAAATTAATACTTCTTTCAAGAAATCTATTAAATTGAGAGATATACGATTTAGATGATAACCAGGTTTTATTATCCCAGTTTTTAAGTTTTTTCATTAAAGTGCAACAGCAGCAGCTGCCATGGAAGCAAGTCTTGCTTGAGTATCATCGGCTCTACTTGTTATTACAACAGGGACTTTTCCACCAACTACTACACCAGCTGCACAAGCTCCCATAAAAAAAATCATCATTTTTACTAAAGCGTTACCAGACTCAACATTTGGCACTAAAAGAATATCTGTTTTTCCTGCTACAGCATTTTTTATACCTTTTATTTGTGCGGCTTTTTCAGAAACAGAGTTATCGAATGCCATAGGACCAAACACATCTGCTTCGATCCCTTCTTCTTTGGCTCTTTTAGTAATTTCTTTAGCTTCAATAGAACTAGGAACACTCTCTAAAACTTCTTCTGTTGCAGATAAAATTGAGACTTTTGGTTTTGATATTCCAATTCGCTTAGCAAATTCTATGGAATTTTTAAGGATATGCATTTTTGTTTCAAGTTTAGGCAAAACATTTAAAGCTCCATCCGTAATAATAAATGGTTTATCGTCCTTTTGTAGAGTCATATGCCATAAATGGCTAAGTCTTTTTTTTCCTATTAAATTTAGATCTCTTTTAAGTACTGCTTTCATTAGTACGTCTGTATGGATATGTCCCTTCACAATAATTCTTACTTTACCTTCACTAGCTAACTTAGCAGCTATTGGAGCTGTGTTGTTCTCAACTGGTTCATGAATAATTTCATACTTAGAGATATCCCAACCAATTTCTTTAGCAATGTCTGTAATTATAGTTTTATCACCCACAAATACTGGAATTATCAAATTATTTTCAAAGGCTTGTTTAGCTGATTCAATAGCTACCTTTTTGCCAGCATTAACTATCACTGCTTTTGTAGGACCCTTTTTTTTTGCAGCTTGCAACAAGTTATTAGGGCAGATTATTTCCTTTTTAGACAGCATTTAAATCATCCATTTCTTTTAAAATCTTTACTGGAATAGATATATCTTTATTTAAATTCTTTTTATATAATTTATTTTTTCTTTCACCTGGGTAAAGAATAGAATTGAAACCTTTTGCTTTTGGTAGCCCTTTTACTAATTTGATATTCTTTTTTATCTCTTTAATAAATTTTTTTCCAATGAATATTTTTGGGTTAATAGTAATAAACAAATGACCTACATTCTGAGGGCCGCTGAAGTCATCAAAAGGGTCTTTAGTTTTTCCTCCATGACTACTCCCAGTTAAGACACCACTCAGTATATCTACCATCCAAGCTAAACCAGAACCTTTGAAATTTGCAATCGGCAACTGAGTTCCCTCAAGTGCTTTTTTTGCATTTGTTGTTATTTTTCCAGATTTATCGAGGGCAACTCCATATGGAATTTTTTCACCAAACTTATTCGCATGTCTTATTTTGCCTCTATTAATCTTGGAGGTAGAAGTGTCTAAAATAAAAGGAGTTTTGCCTGTGGGAACACCAAAACAAATAGGATTTGTTCCAAACAAAGATTTTCTAGCACCATGAGGCGCTAGTGCAGGTGGAGCATTAGTAAAACAAAAAACAATTAAGTTTTTTTTTACTGCCTGCTCTGCATAAAAACTTGATAATCCAAAATGTCCGCTTCTTTTAATTCCTACAAGACCAATTCCTGTTTTTTTTGCATTTTTTATTGCTTGAGAAATGCCAACATTAGCAGAGACAAAACCAATAGAATTATCTGCATCGATATGAGAAATTGAAGAATTAATTTTTTTAATTTTGATTTTTGGATTAGGATTTATTAATTTTTTTTGTATTCTTTTACAATACATTTTAAGTCTTGTTAATCCATGAGATTTTGCCTCAACAAGTTCAGCTTTAATTAAGTAGTCAGCACAAATTTCTGAATGTTTCTTTGAAAGTTTATGTTTTTTGAAGATTTGAATAATTTTTGATCTTAAAATTTGCTTTTTCACTTAATTAATTTTGTTCCTTTATTTTCCCAGTGATTAGTTCTTTGTTCTGGATTTTCTACCAAATTCTTACATACCAGCCCATATTTCTTTGCCAAAGAGGAAAAATCTTTATTAGCCAAACTTACAAAACTATTTACTTTATCTTTAGTCATTTGTGCCATTACTTCAGGATTTAAACCCATAATTTCACCAAGATCGTAATTATATTTTAAAGCAACATCAGCACTTTTTTCTAAACTTTCAATAACCTTTTCGTCTTTACCAGCTTTTTTAAAACTTTCAGCAGCCACCTTATAAAAACTATAACAATTAACGTAGTCTTTTTGAATATTTTCCATTACGTATTTTGCTATTTTTTTTTCTTTAACACTTTCGTCCGCAAAAGATGTTAAAGGTAGTAAAGTTATTATAAAAATTATTATTTTTTTCATCTATACTTCTTCATTGATGCTTCAGCCAAAATTAAATTAGGGTCCATAAATATCTTTGATAATTTTACTTTTTTAAAAGATTTATATGCAAAAATTGCAATTGGCAACTCTGTACAGCCCAAAATGATTTTTTTACATCTCATTTTTAGTAAATAATTCACCGCAGGTTTAATAGCTTTTTCCGCTTCTTTGGTTTTTCCCATTTTAACTAATTTTATTGATTTATTTACACTGAGATTTTGTAATTTTTTTGTTGGAAAAACCAAATTAAATTTTCTATTGAAGAACATATTATAAACACCTGTTTTAATAGTAGTATCAGTTGCCAATAAACCTATTTTAGAATTTTTTTTACAATTTTTTGCAGCATGTTTATAAACAATTTTGGGCATATTCAAAATTGGTATTTTAACGTTTTTTTTTAAATCCTCGAACCAATAGTGAGCGGTGTTACAAGGTATTGATATGAATTTACAATTATTTTTTTGTAAAAACTTACAGCCAGCAACTAAAGATTTTAAAACTTTATTATATTTTTTTAAATTTTGTTTTCTATCTGGAATATTAGACTTATTATATAATAAAAATATTGGGTAATTTTGATCTGATTTACCTCTATTTAACTTTGCTAACTTATTACAAAAATCTAACCCAGCTTGTGTACCCATGCCACCTAGTATACCAATCATAATTTAATCTGTTAGTGATATTATTAACCTTTGCCTCGCCAAGGGATAGTCTTATCAATTATTTTTCTAATTGTAACATCAAAAAGCAATCCTAACATACCCATAATAAAAATTGTTATCCATATCACCTCATATTGAAAGTATTTTTTTGCGACATTTTCGACAAAACCTACTCCAGTAGTTCCTGCTAAAAATTCTGCAGCAACTAAAGTTCCCCAACACATTCCTGTTGCTACTCTTATACCTGTTAGAATTTCTGGCAAAGAATTTGGAAATATAACATGCCTCAATATCTGCCATCTTGATGCTCCCAATGAGTGAGCAGCATGAATTTTAGATAATTGTGTGCCAGACGCCCCAGCTCTAGCGGATATTATCATGATTGAAAGAGAAACCATAAAAAGTAAAAATACTTTTCCAAGATTATCGATACCTAATACAGAAATTACTAGCGGAGCCCATGCCAATGGAGGCACTGGCCTGTATAATTCAATTAGTGGATCAAAAAAGCCTTTAGCAAATCTGTTAAGACCCATGAACAATCCTAAAGGAACCCCTACAATTATTCCTGTAACTAAGCCAAGAAAAACTCTTAAAAAAGAGTCCCAAATATGTCCAGTTGGTATAGGAATTTTAAATAAAGAAAATTCTCCAGTGACAACATTTAAAACTTTACTTTTAAAATTTTCTTTAATCTCACCTTTCTCATTATGCACTGGGTATTCACCTGGAATAATATCTGCTATCCAATTTGGAAGTATGAACCCAACAATTTTGCTTACATCCATCATCTCGTACCAGATTAATGGAATTTGTTTGAAACCAACGCTTGGTTTTAACATTAAGGTAAATTTATTTACCGTATCCGATGGTTTGGGTAGCCATCTGCCTGATCCTTGTTCAGTACAACTTGGTCCACTTGACATAATTGTTCCAGAGGGGAAAAGAAGTATATCTACCCATTTTAAACTTCCTTGTTCTTTTTTTTGAGCTTTATCAAATTTTATTATGGATTGTTGCATATCGTTTAATGTATTAGGAGGAAATATACTTGCGTACTCAATTCTTCTTGCAATTTTGAGAATATCTTTAACAAAAGAGGAAGTAATTTCCTTTGAAGGAGTTAATTTAGATCTAAATTCTTTTATATCTTTTTTTAGATTTTCTAATGTGGATGAATATTGTGGATTGTGATTTCTTAATTCAAAAAATTCGTCACTAATCAAATTTAATTCTTCGGCGGCAGCTTGAAACTTTAAGCCTTTCTTTGTTTTAGGTATTGATGGAATTTCTACTGCATTATCTAAAGAAGTGCTTGATGCTCCCCACGTCCCTTCTTCTTTAGCTAATTCAATTCTTTTTATTTCTTCTTCTTGACTCTCAATTGGGTACTCTTTAGAAGAAAAATTTTCGGTTAGATTATTTATTTTTGTGGTTATTAAATTGATTTGGTCTCTAGTATCGGTTTGTAGAAGTTTCTCATTAGTCAACAATGGTATTGTGCTTTTTGTTGTGGCAACAAAGGTAATTAGTTTATCTTTGTTTAGGTCACTTACTTGATCAGATTTATTAATATCTAATCTAATACTATTTAAATTTTCAGTTTCTGTTTGTATAGTAGATGTGCTTTTAAACTGGCGTTCTTCAATTGGAAAAAGATACTTTAATGATAATAAAGACTCATTTACTTTACCAACCTGACACAATTCATTTGCTGATTTAGGAAAAAAAGATTTAGCTATATCCCAAGAATAATAAAGCCATACTAACAATAAAAAACTACTTCCAACAATTACCCAATGCACTCCACCTTTGGCTCTCTCTGGATTTCCAAATACAGCGTCTACTTTTTCTGTCTTAATCAGTCTTCGTCCATACAAAACACAGCCAACAATTGCGAAAAAGAATAAGAATGTTAAAAAAGCTGTAATCATTTAAATTTCTTTACCCATAATTTCTTCTTCCATATCCCAAATCATTGAAAGTATTTCTTCACGTTTTGAAACAAAATCTTTATTGTTTTTGATATCTCTTAAGTCTCCTGTAAGACCCATTGATGCAAAAGGTAACTTATACTCCTTATGTATTCTTCCTGGTCGTGGCGCCATTACATAAACTTTTTCTCCAAGTAATAGTGCTTCCTCAACTGAGTGAGTAATTAAAATAATAGTTTTACCTGTTTCTTTCCAAATTTTCAGAACTAAAGATTGCATTTTTTCTCTTGTTAGAGCATCAAGGGCTCCTAAGGGTTCATCCATTAAAATTAAATCAGGATCGTTAATTAAACATCTTGCTAAAGCTACCCTTTGTTGCATACCTCCAGATAACTGGTAAGTAGGAGTATTTCCGAAACCTTTTAATCCAACAATATCCAACCACTCATCTACTTTTTTTTGTGTTTCTATTTCATTTTGATTTTTCATTCTTAAACCAAAATTTACGTTTTCAGCTACTGTCAACCACTCGAATAAAGCTCCTTGTTGAAACACCATGCCTCTGTCAACTCCTGGGCCATTAATTTCTTTTTGACCTAAAGTTATTGTTCCTGATGTTGGTCTAATAAAACCAGCTGTTATATTTAAAAGAGTTGTTTTTCCACAACCTGAGGGACCTAGTACAGTCAACAGCTCACCCTTTTTTATGATAAAATTTAAATCCTTAAGAGCGTGCACAGTCTCTCCTTTTGGAGTTTTAAAAATCATATTTAAATTTTGTGAAATTAGATCGCTCATAAAATAATTATAATAGAAATTTCTTAAAAAAAATAGGCACCAATTTAGTAAATTGGCGCCTATTAATTTTTTACTCTATAAATTTACGGTAAAAATTTAGTAGTTACCGTACCTCTAGGAGTGTCAAATCCTTTTAAAAATTTAGCTAGATTTCCACTCTTCATAGATTTTTTAGTTTCTTTTGGTGTTAAGAATTTAAAGCCACTCAAAGTGTCTTTCATGTCATTTACTTTCATTTCAGACTCTTTTGACATAGCTTTTAAATCACTCTTACCAGCTCTATATCTTGCGTTAGCTTCATGAGTTAATTCAACAAAAGATTTCAACATACCTGGATTTTCTTTCATGAATTTATTCGTTACAGAAACGATATCTATTCCCATGATACCTCCAGCACGAGCTTCATCAACTGTTAATAGTCTTGTTCCAACAGCTGTAGCTGATTTAATAGAGTTACCTCCAAATAAACATGCCATTACAACGTCACCACTTACTAGTGCTGCTGCACCTTCTTCAGGGTCCATAGCAATAATGTTCATTTTTTTTCTGTCAGCGCCAACTATTTTCATACTTTCAGTAAAAACATACTCAGCCATTGTTCCTAGTGGAACAGCAACTTTTTTACCTTCAAGTTCTGAAGCGTTAGCTTTTGTAATACCTGATTTTTTAGAAGTAACACAAGTTGTACCTCCCATACCGTATTCCATAGCAACATCTACTAGCTTAATTGGTGCTTTAGCTTTTACAGCATTAATGTAAGGCATTAATCCTTGTGAGTAAGAGATATCAATATCTCCTGCTAACATAGCGTCTGTCATTGCTACACCATTAGTAAAATTAGTCCATTTAACTGGAACACCTAGTGCTTTTGAATATGCTTTTTTGTTCATGTCCTCAAGATTAGGAGATGGCCACTCTAAAAAGTACGCAACTCTAACTTCTTTTGCAGCTGCGTTAGCAACCGAAGCGTTTAGAGAAAAAGCCAATATCATCCCAAGAACTGTACCGATTATTTTTTTCATAGTTCTCCCGTTTGTTTGTTAATTAATAAGATTAAAAATGAATTTTAAACATAAGTAAACACTTAGAAACTTGATAATGGGTCTTGTTTAATATACAACTCTTAATTGTATACAATATTTCTTGATTTAATTTAACAAATGTCTACTACTTCTCACATGAGCTCATCAAACAGAACAAATATTCCTAATTCATTGAACGAGCATTGGATGCCGTTCACAGATAATAAAAGTTTTAAAAAAAATCCAAGATTAATTACCGATGCTAAAGGTGTTTACCTGACTAACCATGAAGGCAAGAAAATGATTGATGCAAGTTCTGGTTTATTTTGCAATCCATTAGGTCACGGAAGAAAAGAAATTACAGAAGCAGTATCAAAACAACTAGACAAACTAGACTATTGCCAACCATTTAACCAAGGTTACGGAGGCTCATTTGAATTAGCTACTAGAATTGCAAAAAAAACACCTGAAGGAATAAATAGGATTTTTTATACTATATGCGGTTCAACAGCAGTTGAAACAGCTATTAAAATTGCAATCGCTTACCACAGAGCAAAGGGAGATTCAAAAAGATTTAGATTTGTTGGCCGTGAAAGAGGTTACCACGGAATGAATATTGGAGCTACTACAGTAGGCGGCATGATAAATAATGTAAAAACTTTCGCGAGCGTATTGATGCCCGGCGTTCAACATATGCGTCATACTCATTTACCAGAACATAAATTTGTTAAAGGTCAACCTGAAACTGGAGCAGAGATGGCCGAAGACCTAGAGAGAATAGCTATGAATTTTGGAGGGGAAAACATAGCGGCATGTATAATTGAACCAATTGCCGGGTCAACGGGAACTTTAATTCCTCCCAAAGGTTATTTAAAAAGAATAAGAGAGATTTGTAATAAACATGGAATACTTTTAATTTTTGACGAGGTTATAACTGGATGGGGAAGAACCGGCTCAGCTTTTGCAGCACAAGAATGGAATGTTACACCAGATATAATGACGATGGCTAAAGCAACAACTAATGGCGTTGTTCCTATGGGTGTCGTGGCGGTTAAAGAGGAAATATATGACTCTGTACTAGATGCATCTTCAGCTCCAGAGGGAACTCCGGAATTATTTCATGGTTACACTTACTCTGGAATACCAGTAGCTGTAGCAGCGGCTTTAGCAGTTCAAGATATTTTTGATAAAGAAGATATTTTTAAAAGAGCAAAAGAAATGTCACCTTATTTACAAGATGGTTTACAATCGCTTAAAGATTTAAAAGATGTAGTGAGCATAAGAGGTTATGGAATGATGGGTGGGATTGAAATGAAAATGAAAGAAAAACCAGGAAAAGCAGGCTTTCAAACTTTTAAACATTGTTACGATGCTGGAGTTAACTTTAAAAATACAGGTGACAATTTAATTATTGCACCTCAATTTATATGTGAAAAAAAACATATAGACGAAATAATTGAAAAACTTAGAACAGGTATTTCAAATTACTCAAAAGCATAATGATTATCGGTGTCCCTAAGGAGATCAAACTTCAAGAACATAGAATTGGTTTAACACCTGAAAGCGTTAAAGTTCTCGCAAGAAAAGGGCATGAAGTTTTAGTCCAAAGCAATGGTGGGTTTGAAGCAGGTTTTTCAAATGGTGACTATAAAAAAGCTGGAGCTAAAATAATTGACGATGCTGAAGAAATTTTTAAAAAATCTGAGATAATTGTCAAAGTAAAAGAACCTCAAATGAATGAGGTAAAAATGATAAGAGAAAATCAAATTATTTATACCTACTTGCATTTGGCTGCTGCAAAAGAGTTGACTGAGGGATTGATAAAATCAAAATCAATATGTATTGCATATGAAACAGTCACAGATGATAATGGTAGACTTCCTTTACTCGCACCAATGAGTGCTGTTGCAGGAAGAATGTCGATACAAGCTGGAGCACATTCACTAGAAAAAAATCAAAAGGGCAGAGGCTTGTTATTAGGAGGAGCGCCTGGTGTTGAGCCAGCAAATGTAGTTATTTTGGGTGGCGGTGTGGTTGGAGAGAACGCAGCCATAATAGCAACTGGAATGAAAAGCAAAGTTTATGTTGTAGACAAATCAAAAGATAGACTAAAACAATTACATGAAATGTTTGGGGATAAAATTATTCCAACAGATAGTGAAAAAACTGATTTAAATAAACTTATATCTGAATGCGATCTTTTAGTTGGAGGTGTATTAGTTCCTGGAGCCGAGGCACCTAAATTAGTAACAAAAGAAATGATTAAAAAAATGAAAAGAGGTTCTGTTGTTGTAGATGTTGCTATAGATCAAGGAGGATGTGTAGAAACAAGCAAACCAACAACTCATGCAAATCCTACTTTTTTAGTTGATGATGTTGTTCACTATTGTGTAGCAAATATGCCAGGTGGCGTACCTAGAACATCAACTATGGCGTTAAACAAAGCTACCTTACCTTTATTAACAAAATTGGCTGACCAAGGCTACAAACAAACCTTAATTGAAAGTAAGAATTATCTAGCAGGATTAAATGTGTTTAAAGGCAAAATTACCTGCAAAGGAGTTGCTGATGCCTTTAAGCTAAGTTACACACCACCAGAACAGGCTTTGATAGAATAGCTCAAAATAAACACTCTTTTTAAAAAATTTAAGCCCAATAGACCCATAATGCTCAGCCTCTGAGTATTATATTACAAGCTTGTATGCTGAAATATGTGAAGTATGAGTGCGGAGTATAAATTTGAAAATCACAGTCACCCTCAAAGGGAAGCAACTTTGAAAAGCAAAGTAAAACTGACTGATTTGTTATCTAGGCTTAACGAAGAGAAAAAACAGGAGAGAAAAAGTACAATAGCTCTATCTGTAGCCGCAATATCTGCAGTAACTGTCTTCGGAATAATACTTTCTTTATAAAATACTTAAATTTAAAGGTTTTACAGTCTACTAAACTTAATGATTTAGTTGTTCTTATATAATATAACTTGATCCAATTGGCGAGGTAGCTCAGTTGGTTAGAGCACAGGACTCATAAGCCTGGGGTCGGCGGTTCGAATCCGCCCCTCGCTACCAAATAAAATGGAATTACAATCTAAAAAAAGTTCTTTGTGGAGTACATTTAAAAATGCTTTTTTAAAAGCACATAATTTAAAAAGTTTTTGGATAAAACTTGATAAGCAAAATATTCCTAAGGAATTGATAACCTCAATTGACAACTTCGTTAAATCTAAAAGTTATAAATGGAGTTCTAAATTTTGGAGGAGGTTAACAATCAATCACTTAAAAGTTATCTCAACAAAAAAATTCCAGAATAGCCAAGACGACTTAGGTAAAGAATACTTTACATTTACATATTTTAACGACTCAATTATCAAAGAGGCTTGTAAATCAATTGAGAATAATAAGGTAGATTTAAAAACTAATATTTTTAAGAAACAAAAAAACTTTTCTTATGAAGAGTCAATAAATCACAATATTATACTTTTTATGCTTTATGAAAACATCAAAAATAAATCTGTATTTAAAAATTTTGAATTATTAAAAAAGATGAAACAAAACTATGATCAAAAAAAACCTTCTTTAATGATTAATAATGATAGAATTTCTCAAGATGATTTGAATTCTTTATTTGAATTTGAAAAAATTGATATACTACTTAATCAAATTAAAAATAAAAAAAATACTTTTTTAGAAATTGGATCTGGTTCTGGAAGAACTACACAAACTATTCTTGCAATTAAAGAAAACATTAAGTATGTAGTTGCAGATATTCCACCTGCTATAAATTTTTCTTACGATAATACAAAAAAATTGTTTCCAGACAAAAAAATTAAATTTGCTTTAAACGCCCAAAATCAAAATGAAATTTTAAAATCTATAGAACAAAATGACGTAACATATATTTTTCCTCATCAAATAGAATTATTACCAAAAAAGTTTTTTGATATTTCTATTGCAATCGATTGTCTACATGAGATGGAAAAGAATATAGTAAAAAAATATGTAAATAATTTTGAGAAAATTTCAAAGTCTTTTTATTTCAAAGTTTGGGAAAACGCGGGTTTACCGAATTCTTTTTATCAGTCTTACTCTGTGCATAATAAAAAAGATTATTTTATAAAAGAAGAATGGAATGAAATTTTTAAAGAAAAATGTATTTTCCCATCTAATTATTATCAATTAGGATATAAATTTGACTAGTTTACTTTAAATTCTTTTCAAAATCTTTATCAACTTATTGCAAATACTAATTACTTCTGATTTTTTAAGTTCAGGGTATAAAGGTAAAGAAAAAATACCCCTAGATTTTTTTTCAGAATTTTTAAGATGTTTTTTATTTTTAATTACTTTAGCGTAGGCTTTCATTTTGTGTATTGGATAAGGATAAATTGATCTTGTCTGTATCTTTTCTTTAAGAAGCCTTTTTTTTATTTTTTTGGCCTTACTGTGAAATACAGTAAATAAATGAAATACATGCTTACAGTTTATGTTTTCTCTTGGAAGATGTAAGTTTGTTGCGGATAATTTTTTATTATAAAGTTTTGCTAAATCTCGTCTCTTTTTGATGAACTCATCAGTTTTCTTTAATTTGAATCTTAAAATCGAAGCTTGAATTTCATCTAATCTAGAATTTACTCCATTTTCATTCGCATAATATTTATCTTTAAATCTATTTTTCTCAACTGTTTCGATACCGTAAAATCTAATCCTCTTTATCTGTTTATAGGCATTGTAATCGTTTGTTAAGATAAAACCCCCATCTCCATATGTACCTAGAATTTTAGTTGGGTAAAAAGAAAAACAACCAAATTTGCCCATAGTCCCTGAAAATTTATTTTTATATTTTGCTCCTTGAGATTGCGCACAATCTTCAATAAGTGTAATTTTGTTTTTTTTTGCAATATTGATTATTTCTTCCATTTTACACACTTGCCCATAAAGATGTACTGGAATTATTGCCCTAGTTTTTTTTGAAATTTCATTTTCAATTTTTTTTACATCTATTAAATAATCATCTCCGACATCTACTAATCTCGGCGTGCCACCCGCATTTATGATTGCTGAAATAGTTGGTATTGCTGTGTTAGCCGCAGTTATTATCTCATCACCCGATTTTAAATTTAATGTTTTTAGAGAAATCAATAAAGCATCAGTGCCACTACCTACAGCAATACCATATTTTGCTTTATACTTTTTGATGAATTCTCTCTCAAAAGAATTTATTTCACTCCCAAAAAAAATATTTCCTTTTTCAAGAGTTTTTTTTACATTTCTAATAATCGATTTTTGATATTTTTTAAACTCCCTTTCGTAGGACCAGAATTTAATCATCAATTAGCTTTCTAAATTTATTAATATTCATACTTATATTCAAAGGAGCATTTTTACCTAACATTTTTCTTGCTGAAAGCTTTTTAATTTTTGGATTATGTTTTTTTACAAAATTATAAACAGATTGTGATTTACCACCTATGTTTATTATACCTTTTTGATTTATCACTTTTAAAATTTTCGGAACTAAATCTTCGTGAAAAATAAAATTTGTATTAAAATCTTTAAATGCTGCTTTATGTACAAATGGCTTTTCTGTCACAGAAGTTCTTAATATTAAAGAATTTTTATATAGCATTACAGAACACTCCCCACCAAGTTTTGACCAAGCATAATTATTAATTGGCTTCAATGGAGATAACTCTGAATAATTACCTTTAGCACCTGGATATACATAACATGTTGAAACATAGATCAATTTTATTTTTAATTTATAACACGCTTTAGTTATAATCGCGGTACCTATTATATTTTTATCTATGCTCTGGTCTATTTCTTTGTTATGAATACTCATTGGTCTTGATAATCCAGCTAAATGAATTAAATATTTTGGTTTTTTAAGTTTTAAATAAGTTTCAACACTATTTATATTCAAAATATTTAATTGTTTTCTTGAAGGGAAATAAAATTTAAATTTAGTGTCTTTTTCTTTATTCTTAAAAATTTTACCAAATCTTCCAGTTCCACCAGTAAAAACTATTCTATTTTTATAATTCAACATGAGAAAACCATTCTCCTTTAAATTTTTTTTCTTTATTTAATATTTCATTTTTGTGATTCCAAGCAAATAAGTAAATACAATCTGTAATATTTTTATGAAAGTAGTTCATATCTTTGATAGGAATATGCATGCCAGGACTAAACTTTCCTATTTTTTCTTTAGTAGTATCACAAATAAAATCTATGTGTTCATTACCAATATTGCAGTAGTTTAAAACTGTCGTGCTTTTTGACGTCGCAGCGTAACCACAAATACTCTTTCCCT
>JAOOLP010000019.1 GCA_028408795.1 Candidatus Pelagibacter sp. | reverse complement strand
AGATTGGAGATTAAAGGCATTTAATAGGCTTAAAGTTTCGAAAGAACCAAATTGGCAAAAACCTAAGTATCCCAAAATTAATTATCAAGATTTGTATTATTATTCTGCTCCAAAAAGTATGAAGGATAAGCCAAAATCATTAGATGAGGTAGACCCTAAATTAATTGAAACTTATAATAAACTTGGAATACCTTTAAATGAGCAAAAAAAATTAAGTGGTGTTGCTGTTGACGCTGTATTCGATTCTGTTTCTGTTGCCACTACTTTTAAAGATGAACTAACGAAAAAAGGTATTATTTTTTGTCCAATTTCAGAAGCGATACAAAAACATCCTGATCTAGTAAAAAAATATTTAGGCTCAGTTATTCCAATTTCAGATCATTACTTTGCTACTCTAAACTCCGCTGTTTTTACCGATGGGTCATTTGTTTATATACCACCAAATACTAAATGCCCCATGGAATTATCAACTTACTTCAGAATTAATGCTGCAGAAACAGGTCAATTCGAAAGAACTTTAATCATAGCTGATAAAGGTAGTTATGTAAGTTATTTAGAGGGATGTACTGCACCAATGAGAGATGAAAATCAACTGCATGCAGCTAATGTAGAACTTATAGCTTTAGATGATGCAGAAATTAAATATTCAACAGTACAAAATTGGTACCCCGGCGATAAAAATGGTGTGGGCGGAATATATAATTTTGTAACTAAACGTGGAGCGTGTAGAGGTAAAAATTCTAAAATTTCCTGGACTCAAGTAGAAACAGGTTCAGCAATAACATGGAAGTATCCTAGCTGTATTTTACAAGGAGATAATTCTGTGGGAGAATTTTACTCAATAGCTATTACTAACAATCATCAAAAAGCTGATACTGGAACTAAAATGATTCATCTTGGAAAAAATACAAAAAGTAAAATTATTTCTAAAGGAATTTCAGCTGGTAGGGCAGATAACACTTATAGAGGCTTGGTTGATATCGGAAGAAAGGCTTCAAACTCAAGAAATTATACTCAGTGCGACTCTCTATTGATGGGAAATAAATGCGGTGCTCACACTGTTCCGTACATTAAAAATAAAAACTCAACCTCAACAGTTGAACATGAAGCAACAACTTCAAAAATAAATGATGATCAGTTGTTTTATTGTAATCAAAGAGGTTTAAACCAAGAAGAAGCTGTAAGCTTAATAGTAAACGGTTTTTGCAAAGATGTTTTACAACAACTACCAATGGAGTTCGCTGTTGAAGCTCAAAAACTCGTAGGTATTAGCTTAGAGGGGAGTGTAGGTTAATGTTGGAGATAAAAAATTTAAACGCATCAATTAATAAAAAAGAAATACTTAAAGGCTTAAATATATCAATTAAACCTGGAGAGTTACATGCAATTATGGGCCCTAATGGTTCTGGAAAAAGTACCCTTGCGAATGTTCTTTCAGGAAAAGAAGGATATAAGGTTTCTGGTGAATTAAATTATTTAGGAAAAAGTCTTAATGAAATATCAATTGATGAAAGAGCTCAAAAAGGGATTTTTTTAGCATTTCAGTACCCAACTGAAATACCAGGAGTAAACACGAGTAATTTTCTTAGAACATCTCTTAACAAAGTAAGAAAAGCTCAAGGAAAAAAAGAGATAGATGCACTATCTTTTTTAAAATTAGTTAAAGAAAAATCAAAAGAACTTGGAATGGACGAAAAAATGCTAACAAGACAATTAAATGTTGGTTTTTCAGGGGGAGAAAAGAAAAAAAATGAAATTTTGCAAATGAAAATTCTGGACCCGAACCTTATTATTCTTGATGAAACAGACTCGGGATTAGATATTGATGCATTAAAAATAGTTGCAGATGGAGTGAATTCAACTAGGGACAAAAAAAAATCATTTTTAGTTATTACTCATTATCAAAGATTATTAAATTTTATAAAGCCAGATTTCGTTCATGTATTAGCAGGCGGCAAAATAGTAAAATCAGGCTCAAAGGAACTCGCAATGGAATTAGAAAAAACAGGTTATAAAGGTATCAATTAAATGCTTGATTTAAAAATTCAAACGAAAGAAATAGATAAAATTGGTAAATTTTCTAAAGAGGAAAAAGATTACAGAATAAAAAATCTAAACTATTTCAACGACACAGGGCTTCCAAATAAAAAAGATGAAGATTGGAAATTTTCAGATTTGAATACGATAGTTTCAAAAAACTTTAAAAAATTAAATCCGAAATTTGATAAGTCAAATAATCCAAAAATAAGTTTTATTAAAGAATTTGAACATAACTATATTGTAATAATCAATGGTGAATTAGTATCAAGTGATTTTAAATACGAGGAGTCAAATAAAATAATTCTTAAATCTTTTGCAAATGAAGATTATTCTAATAAAAAAGAAAATAATCCTCTTGTGAATTTGAATCATGCTTTATCAAATAAAGGTTTTTTTTTAGAAGTAAAAGATAACTATAAATTCAACAAAATTTTAGTAATCTATTATTTTTACACGAAAGATTTAGATGAAAATCTTTTAAATAGTAAAAATAAGATAAAAATTGGAAAAAATTCTGAACTACATTTTCTAGATTTTATTATAAACGAGTCAAAAAATAATTTTTTTAACAATATTTATGAGAATATTGTTTTAGAGAATTCTGCGACTTTAAAAAACATTTACCTTCATAATGGTAAAAGCTCAGGATATTTTCATAAATATTCAAAAAATACATTATCTTCAGAGTCAAGTTTGAGCTCGTTTATTTTTCCTACCGGTCTAAAATTTAATAAATTTGATTTGGAATTTGATTTGGAAGGTGAGAAAAGTGTATGCAATATTCAATCAGCTGCATTTTTAAATAAAAATGATCATCAAGAAATTAAAACTCGCGTAAACCATCTGCATCCAAACAGCAAAAGTTACCAGAAGGTAAAAAATGTTTTAAATGAGGAAAGCAAAGGAGTTTATCAAGGAAAAATATTTGTAAAAGACATTGCACAGAAAACAGATGCTTATCAGTTAAGTAAAGCTATTTTACTAAGTGAAAAATCAGAATTTAATTCAAAACCAGAATTAGAAATTTATGCTGATGATGTCAAATGTTCACACGGATCAACATCAGGTAGTTTAGATCAAGATTCGATTTATTATTTAATGACAAGAGGTTTGAGTAAACAAGAGTCTGCAAATTTGCTAGTTGAGAGTTTTTTAAATGAAATAATTGAGACTATTAAAAGTAATTTAATAAGAGATTTTATTAAAACAAAATTAGAGATGCAATTACAAAATGAACATAAAAAACATTAAATCAGAATTTCCGATTTTTAGTCAAAAGGTAAATGGCAAACCTCTAGTTTATCTAGATAGCGCGAATTCATCACAAAAACCAAAGTCTGTAATTAATAGAATTTCAAATTTTTATGAAACTGAGTTTTCTAATGTTGGAAGAAGTGTTCATTCTTTAGCTGTAAAAGCTACAAATAGATTTGAGGATTCTAGGGATAAAGTTAAAAATTATTTAAACGCTAAACATAGAGAAGAAATTATATTTACTAAAGGTGCCACAGAGTCAATTAATTTGATTGCTTCTTCTTACGGAGAAAAATTCATAAAAGAGGGAGACGAAATCTTGACCACAGAACTAGAGCATCATTCAAATTATGTTCCATGGCACTTTTTAAGACAAAAAAAAGGTGCAAAAATCAAATTTGCTCCAGTAAATGAAAAGGGAGAAGTTGAGATAGATGAAATAAAAAAACTTATAAATTCTAAAACCAAAATTATAGCATTAACTCACATTTCAAATGTAACAGGAGCAATAATGCCAATAAAAAAAATTGTTGATTTAGCAAAAGAAAAAAATATTCCAGTTTTAGTAGATGGAACACAAGGAGCTCCACATTTAGAGATTAATATGCAGGAATTAGGTTGTGATTTTTATGCAATATCTTGTCATAAAATGTATGGCCCAAATGGACTAGGAATTTTATATGCTAAAAAAAAATGGCTTAATGAATTACCACCATATCAAGGAGGTGGAGGAATGATTAGTGAAGTACTTAAGGAAAAAGTAACTTTCGCTGAAACACCGACTAAATTTGAAGCAGGTACTATGCAAACTGCAGAAGTTGTAGCTTTCTCCGAGGCAATTAAATTTATTGAAGATTTAGGAATTAAAAATATTCAAAGTCATGAAAATGAAATCATGGAATATGGTATTGAAAAATTAAAAAAAAATAATTCAGTAAAAATAATTGGTGATCCCAAACACAGAGGTTCAGTTATATGCTTTACTATGAAAGAAATTCATCCTCATGATATAGCTACAATTTTAGATGAGGATGGTGTAGCAATAAGAGCAGGACACCATTGTTGTCAAATATTACATGACAAACTTGGTATTCCCGCGACAGCAAGAGCTTCGCTTGGAGTTTATAATTCTAAAGAAGATATGGATAAATTAAGTGATGCTATAAATAATTGTAAAAAAATATTTAAGATTTAAATGGAGTTAAAAGAATTATATCAGGAGATAATACTAGACCACGCGAAAAATCCTAGGAATAAAGGAAAATGTAATGGATTTAATCACGATGCAAAAGCACATAATCCTTTGTGTGGTGATAAAGTTCATATTTATGCAAAATTAGATGAAAATAAAAATCTTTCTGGTTTAAGTTTTGAAGGAGAAGGATGTGCAATTTCTCTTGCTTCCGCATCAATACTTACTGATACTTTAAAAGGAAGAGATTTACAATTTTCGAAAAAAGTGACAGATGATTTTTTAAGTATGTTAAAAAATAAATCTAAAATTACTTTAAATAGTTTATCAGAAGATCAAGTTACAACTATTTCCTCTTTATCTGGAGTTCAAGAATTTCCTATGCGAATAAAATGTGCAACTATGGCCTGGCACACTTTACTAGCTGCATTAGAAAAAAAAGGTTAATTATGAGTGATTTAAAAGACAAGGTAATTTTAGAAATCAAAAAAATTTATGATCCTGAGATTCCTGTAAATATTTATGAACTTGGCCTTATTTACAAGATAGAAATTGATGATAAAAATAAGGTAGAAATTGAAATGACTTTGACCTCACCTAATTGCCCAGTTGCAGAAAGTTTGCCAAAAGAAGTTAAAGATAATATATTAAAGATCGACGGAATTAATGATGTTAATTTGAAATTAGTATGGGATCCGCCGTGGAGCAAGGATAAAATGTCAGAGGCAGCAAAATTAGAATTAAATTTATGAGTGAACAAATAATCAAATTAAGTGATAAAGCGGTAAGTAGAATAAAAGAAATAATGTCCAAGGCCGAAAACACCACCATAGGTGTAAGGGTTGGTGTAAAATCGGGAGGATGTGCAGGCATGTCCTATATTATGGAGTATGCAAAAGATGTAAGACCGAACGAAGAAGTAATTGAAGATAAAGGAGTTAAGGTTTTAATCGATCCTAAAGCGGTGATTTATCTTTTAGGAACTGAAATGGACTATAAAAAAGAGGAGTTTTCTTCTCAATTTGTTTTCAATAATCCTAATGAAACAGAACGATGTGGATGTGGAGAGTCTTTTAAGATTTAATCTTAACCACTATAATACATCTCAAACTCTATAGGATGAGGCGTGTGTTCAAATTTATAAATTTCTTGGAATTTTAAATCAATGTAAGCATCGATTTGATCATCCGTAAATACGCCACCTTGAGTTAAGAATTTTCTATCTTTATCTAAATTTTGCATTGCCTCTCTTAATGAACCACAAACAGTTGGTAATTTTTTTACTTCATCTTCAGATAAAGTATATAAGTCTTTATCAAAAGATTTACCCGGGTCGATTTTATTTTTAATTCCATCTATTCCAGCCATCAACATTGAAGCAAATGTTAAGTAAGGATTACCAGCAGCATCAGGAAATCTAATCTCCATTCGTGCAGCTTTAGGATTATTTATTATTGGAATTCTACATGATGCAGATCTATTCCTTGCTGAATATGCTAAAATTACGGGGGCTTCAAAACCAGGTATTAGTCTTTTGTAACTGTTGGTAGTGGCATTAGAAAAAGCGTTAATCGCTTTAGCATGTTTCAAAATACCTCCTATGTAGTACAAAGCAGTTTTTGATAAACCAGAATATTCTTTACCCATAAATACAGGTGTATTACCTTTCCAAATCGATTGGTGACAGTGCATACCAGATCCATTATCACCTTTTACAGGTTTAGGCATAAAAGTAGCAGTCTTTCCAAAAGAGTGAGTAACCATTTGTACTGCATATTTGTAGAGTTGAAGATTGTCAGCCATGTCAGTTAAAGTTCCAAAGTACATACCTAGCTCGTGTTGGCTTGGAGCAACCTCGTGGTGATGTTTTTCTACTTTAACCCCCATGTCTCTAAGAGCTTTTAAATATTCTCCCCTCATATCTTGAGCACTATCTACGGGAGGGACAGGAAAATACCCTCCTTTGATCCCAGGTCTATGACCCATGTTACCATTTTCATATTTTTTCCCAGTATTGTAAGGACCTTCAGAACTATCAATTGAAAAACTAGTCTCGTTCATATCATTCTTAAATCTTACATCATCAAATACAAAAAACTCTGGTTCAGGACCAAAATATGATTTGTCTCCTATTCCAGATTTTTTAAGGTAATCTTCGGCTTTTTTCGCAGTTCCTCGAGGATCCCTTTCGTATGGATCTTTTTTTACTGCATCTAGAATATCACAAAAAATATTTAGAGTTGTATGAGAATTAAATGGATCAATAATAGGTCTTGTTAAATCGGGTTTTAAAAGCATGTCTGATTGATTGATAGCTTTCCAACCTGCAATTGATGAACCATCAAAAAACACACCATCATTTAATAATTCGTCGTCTACAACAGTAGCATCCATCGTTACGTGTTGCAGTTTTCCTCTAGGATCCGTAAATCTTAGGTCCACAAACTCAACTTGTTTGTCTTTCATCAGTTTTAAAATGTTTTTTGCGCTCATCTGTTTTTATTTTCAGTTATAAACATTAAGAACATATATACTGTAGTTTTTTAAATGTATAATTAAAATCATATATCTGATATGCATTTTGCACATATATACAATCACCGCTTGAAATGAGAGAGGCTAAATCAATAGACATAATTCTTCTGACCTTATTAGGATTAATTTGGGGCTCATCTTTTTTTAATATTAAAATAGCTACTTATTCTTACGAACCTTTTACATTAGCCTTGATAAGAGTCATATTTGCAAGCATACCTCTTTATTTGTTATGTAAATTTAAAAATATAAAAATTAAAGCTTTTTCAAAAAATTGGAGGCCGTACGCTTTAATTGGACTTTGCAACATAGCTATCCCATTTACATTAATTGCTATTGGAACAAGTGAAATAAATAGCTATTTAGCTGCAATGTTAATGAGCACTACGCCGATGAGCGGCTCAATATTAGCCCATTTTTTTACTAAAGATGAAAAAATAACTTTTTTAAAATCTATCGGTATTTTGATTGGTTTTTCAGGAATTGTTTTTTTATTTTTTGATAAATTGATAATTAATGAGAGTAATTATATTTTTGTTTTAATTACAATTCTTGGATCAACATTTTACTCTATAGGTGGAATAATGACAATTAAGCTTAAAAAAGAGGGCAATGAAAACGTAACTACTTCCACCACACTATGGTCTATAATTTTTTTATTTCCACTTTCAATAGTATTCGAGTCTCCTTGGAACTTAAGTCCTTCCATAGAGTCAACATTATCATTATTTTATCTAGGAGTAGTTGCAACAGGCTTGGCTTGGTTGATTAGATTCAGAATTCTTACAGTTAATGGTTTAGTTTTTCAAACCCAAGTTGCCTATCTAATTCCTATTTTTGGAGTAATATTCGGATATTTTTTAATGGATGAAATAATAACTTGGAGAGTTCTAATCTCTTTAGTTATAATAATAGTAGGTATTTATATCGTAAAAAAAAACAATAAAGGATTAAAAGAATAATATGCAGACAGAATCGATAGAGCTAGGTTTTTTATCATTATTAGCATTAATAACTTTTTTTATTTTTCTGATAATCGAAAAAATATCAAACAAAAATACTGACGGCGCCCTTATGGATAAAGATTTTTCAAAACCCCAGTCTTTTCATGATCAAGCTATTTCTAGAAGCGGTGGCATAGGATGTTTTTTGTCATTTTTACTTTTTTTAGGTATTTATTTTTTATTATATTCACAAATCCTTTATATCTACCTTTTCTTAGGGATAAGTTTATTTTTGATAGGATATTTAGATGACATTAAAATCAAGATAAGTCCAAATTTAAGGCTTATATTAATGATAATTTCTCTCTCATTATTTTTAAATCTATTTTCAATTAGAATAGAGAATGTAGATTTAGTATTTTTAAACTACTGGCTAGAAAATGAAATTTTTGCAAGTTTTTTCATAGTATTATGTTTTTTATTTATAATAAATGGAGCTAATTTAATAGACGGATTTAATGGTCTTTTAACAATTAACTTAATAATAATAAATTCAATCTTGTTATTTGTAAACTTGAGTAACGACCATCTTAAATTCTCATTTTTCTTGACTGGTCAAATTATAATATTGATTTCTTTTTTAATTTTTAATTTTCCAAAAGCCAAAATTTTTTTAGGAGACAGTGGCTCATATTTAATTGGTAGTTTAGTGGCTTTGAATGTTATTTATACAAATAACCTAAATCCTGGTTTATCATCATTTTTTTATTGTATATTATTATTTTATTTATTTTTTGAGGTATTTTTTTCTTTTTTTAGAAAAATCTATCAAAATAAATCTCCTGTTTTTCCAGACGACACACATTTGCATATGCTTATATATAAAAAAATTAATAGTTTTTTCGGACCAGAAAAAAGTAATTACATCAATTCTATTATAATTAACCTAGTTTATGCAATTTTAGTTTTACCAAGTGTATATTTTATAGATAACAGTTTAGTGTGTAAGTATTGGTTTTTCTCTTTAATTCTAATCTATACAATAGTTTATTTAAGACTTTATCATTTAACAAAAAACTAAATTGATATATAAAAAACCGATTATTAAATTGGGCAAGTGGCGGAATTGGTATACGCGCTGGTCTTAGAAACCAGTGCCGCAAGGCTTAAGAGTTCGAGTCTCTTCTTGCCCACCAAAAGGTATTATGAAAATTGAAGTACAATCGAAAAAAGGCTTAAGAACTATTTTATCAGTCATAGTTGATAAAAAAATAATACAAACAAAAATAGATGAGAGACTGGCCGAACTTCAAAAAGAGGTTTCTCTAAAAGGTTTTCGTCCAGGCAAAGTTCCACCTTCAGTGATTAAAAGTCAATTTGGTAAGTCAATTTATGGTGAAGTTATAGATAAACTTTTAAGAGAAACTTCAAATAAAGCTATTACAGAAAAAAAATTAAAAATAGCAGGACAACCAAAAATAGATCTTAAACAA
>JAOOLP010000018.1 GCA_028408795.1 Candidatus Pelagibacter sp. | reverse complement strand
GAAACTATAATAGAATCAATTAAAAAAATAAAAGATTTTAAAATAAATTTTAAACAAGCTCCAATAGCTGACATGGGAACAATATCTTTAGTACATCCAAGAGAACACATTGAAAAAATTTTTAAGAATATACCAAAAAATGGATTAATTGGTGTTGAGAATGAACCTTACGCAGATACAATGCTTTGTCCAAACAGCAAAAATGCCATACTTAGATCGTGTGGAGCTGGTTTGGCTGCAGCAGACGATTTAATGAATAATAATGAGAGAGTTTTTTGCGCTATTAGACCACCAGGACATCATGCAGAAACAGTAAAAGCAATGGGGTTTTGTTTTGTTAATAATGTTGCTGTTGCAGCAAGATATCTTCAAAAAAAATATAAGATAAATAAAGTTGCTATAATTGACTTTGATGTTCATCATGGCAATGGAACTCAAGAAATTTTTTATAATGATGAAACAGTTGCTTATGGTTCATCTCATGAATATCCTTTATTTCCTGGGACTGGATCTGAACAAGAAATTGGAGTAGGAAACATATTTAATGCCCCTTTAAAAACTGGAATAAAAGGTAAACAGTTTTTTGACATATTTGAAAAAAAGATACTAAGACCTATAGATAAATTTAAACCAGAAGTAATTCTAATTTCTGCTGGGTTTGATGCACATTTTAGAGATCCTTTAGCTAATATAAATTTAGAATCAGAGGACTTTTTTCAAATTACTAAAAAAATTGTAGAATTAGCCAACGCTCATTCAAAGGGAAGAATAATTTCTTTTTTAGAGGGTGGTTATGATTTACAAGCATTATCTGAGAGCATAAAACAGCATTTATTAGCTTTAAAAAGTTAAATATCCACAACACCCCAAAACGTCCATAGAGAGGAAATAATGTAATAGAATTAACCATCTAAAAAAAATATAATGATTCTATGAGTTTTTTATTTGCAATTGTTTTAGGTGTAATAATTTCATCCTCAGATTTAGTTCCGTTCAACAAAAGCAATGAAGAAACACCTGAAAAAGTTGTTGTAGAAAAAAAAGAGGAAATTAACACTCCTCCTCCAGAGCCAGAACCTGAACCTGAACCTGAACCAGAACCAGAACCAGAACAGGAGGCAGAACCAGCTGCAGAACCTAAACCCGAGCCAGAACCTGAGCCAATAAAAGAAGAAGTTAAAGAAAAAGAAAAGATTGAAGAAGAGGCAAAACCTGAAGAAGCTGAATTGGAGGTAAAAGACGAAGAACCTAAGGAAGAAAAAGGATCTAGTTGGCTGAATATAATACTTTATATAATAGCAGCAATTGGAGCAATAGCGGCAGCGGCATATTTCTTTATGAGAAGAAATCCTGATCCGCAAACAGCAGCAGACGTTGGTAGACAGCAGTCGAGTCAACCTGAACCAGAACCAACTCCTGAACCAGAACCAACTCCTGAACCTGAGCCAACATCAGAACCGGAACAACAAGAAGAAACTCAAACAGAGCCCAAAGAAGAGGAAACGCAGACAGAAGGCTCAGATCAATCATCTAACGATGATAATGAGACCAACAGATAAAAACCCACTTTTAATATTGTAAATTATCTATTGTAAGTTACTGTTTTTTTTGAGAAGGTTTATTAATTTAAGAATAATAAAATCAATGTTTAAACTTGTAAGGAAATAATTTTGCCAAAAAAAACAAAAAGAAAAAAAGTAAAAAAAAACTATTTTAATAAATTTTGGGATGGTGAACTAAGTTTACCTGTTTCTTATTGGTTGTTTGGTTTAGTTTATTCAATTCTTGTTGGGATATTAATTGTATTTCTAGCAATATTAATGGGATTTCCTGATAGAGCTTGGGGAGTGCTAATACTTCCATGGACAATATTTTGGGCTGTAGGTTGCTGGAGATCATGTAAAAATTATAAAGGAAAAATCATTTGGCCTATTTTAGCAAAAATTTCAATTGTTTTAGCATTAATCCAAGGTGTTGTAGATGCTACTGTAGGAATATAAATTTTCAAAAACATAAATGATTGTTTTATTAGCCACAATATTACCTTCTATTATTCTAGTTACGTACTTTGTAAATTCAGATAAATTTAAAGAACCTACTTTTCAAATTATTAAAATTTTTTTTTTAGGTATTTTAATTACTATTCCAGCCTTTTTTTTAAACACTTATTTCGGTAATTTTTTAGAAACAAATACTAATATAAGCGAAGATTTAATTGGATCTTTTTTAACAGCTGCTCCTATAGAGGAAGGATTAAAGTTTTCTGTATTGTTTTATTTTGTTTATAAAATGAAAGATTTCAACGAACCAGTTGATGGAATAGTTTATGGCGTTTGTGTTTCATTAGGCTTTGCAACACTTGAAAATATTTATTATGTTTATGTACTACCTGAGTACTTTGCAACTACACCTTTGTCATTAGCATTACTCAGGGCCTTTTCGGCTGTACCTGCCCATGCAGCATTCGGAGCTATAATGGGTTATTTTTTTATGAAATATTCTTTTGTTTCCAAAAAAGATAATTTATTGTTTTCTCTTGCAATACCTATATTTCTTCATGGGTTTTATAATTTAAGCATGAGTTACAACTTCTTTGTAGGATTTATTTTAGTTATAACATTATGGATAATAATTTTTAATAAGTTTTCTAAATTAATAAAGATGCAAAAAAATAAAAGATATGAGTTTGAAAATAAAATTTAATAGGATTTTAATTTTAAGTTTTTTAATATTCCTTTTAAAACTTGATATTTTATATACTCAAGAAAAATCACTTTCTTCTTTAACGAATAGGGAAGCTTGTCAATTATATTATAGTTCAATAGCTCAATCTAAAGACACCAGATCTAAAGGAATGTACTATTCACATTCATACCTTGATTTAGGATTTGATATAAAACAGGATTGGGTCAAAGATGGAAAACAATATGAAAAAAAAGTAGTTAGAGATAAAGATGGGTATCTTATAGTAGGGAACATTTATAACCCTAAAGTTTCTGAAATTATCAATATAGGAGATTCGATTATCAGTTTTGGCGGTAAAAATCTTAAAAATATAGGATTTGATGAGTACATTGATTTTATTTTAACAAAAAAACAAAATGAAGAAATATTATCAACATTTGAAACAAAAAAAAACAAAAGGTATACTGTAAATTTAAAAAGAGAATATAATACCTATTTAAAAGCTGACTATGCAATTGATAGCTTTAGCATAAACAGTATAAATATAAAAAATAACAGTTATAATTTATCAATTACCCAAGATTTTTCTTATTTTTGGCAATTTAAAAATAATATTAATTCAGACGAAGATCATATCTTATATAAACTTGCAATTGGTAACATACTTTTTGAAGAATATGAAAATGATTGGCATTATTATCTCTGCAACCCTGACAATGATGACTTTGCTTTTTCTCAATTGCTTGATCCATCTACCTATCAAGTTAGAAATTTAAAAGCTGCTGATAAAAGTTTAGAGAGATTAATTAATGAAATTACACCTTACTCAACTTTAAAAGGGGTAGATAATTCATTAAATGCTATTAATGTGGCAAGAATTAAATCAAATGTTTTGGAAATTAAAAATGAATTTAATCTTAAGTCATTTCCATTCGATAAGCAAAAATTGGTATTTGAAGTTTTAGATAACGAATACAACAATGATGTCAGAACATTAAACCTGACTTCAAAAGTTTACAAAATCTTAGATGACTTTATGAGTATTGACGATATTCCTGGGTGGGAAAAGAAAAGTTACGATTTAAGCTATGTTTCTGAACATTTAATTGGAATGATGGATGGAGAATATAGCCAAGGATTTTCACTAGAAATCGAATTAGAAAGAAAAATTGGTTACTATATTTTCAAAGTAATTTTTCCTATAATTTTAATACTTTCAATCTGTTGGGCAAGTGTATGGATAAATCCTAGAGAATTAGAGTCTAGATTAACTATTACAATTGTTTGCCTTCTGTCTTTGATAGCTTATAACTTTGTGATTGACTCAGAATTACCAAAGCTGGAGTATTTGACCGTTCTTGATTGGATAATTTTGATATCTTATATTTATGCTACAATTCCAAATATATTAAGTGTGTATTCTTTTAGAATTAGCACTACCAATAAATTAATGTGCGAAAAAGTGGAAGGGTTAGCAAGAGAGTTTGGCTTAGTATCATACATAGGGTTGATAGTTCTTATTATAATGCTAAATGCAAATTTAAATCCTGAAAACTCAGGTTCTTTAATTTCTTGGATGGCGGTAACGGACTAGTTATTTAATGATTGTATTAATACAAGATGATTAATTAAATAAATCTATCCCGCCTTTTAAGTAAGCACACTTTTCACATCTTTTTTCAATTTCAGGTATTATTGGAGAATTTAAAACGTCTTTCATCTCCGATATTTTATCTTCGATCCATGAAGTATCAACCCGATAAGGTATTAATGTAGTTGTAAAATCTATCTTATTTTCAAATTTATTGTTGGTTTTAACTCCATTGCATACATAAAAGTAAGATAAATCAGAAACTTTAAAATTCATTTTTCTTAAAATATGTACATAGATATCCATCTGAAGTTTATAACTTAAATGCCATTCAGCGTCTAAATAAGATGAGATTGTAATTGGATAATTTGATGATTGAGCTTTATAATCTACCACAATTAATTTTTTTTCTTTTAAATCAAACCAGATATCGTCAATACCTCCGTGAATAATTAAATTTGTTTTTTCATCATGATATGAAATTCCACCTTTTAAAGAATTTCTCCATATATCTAAATCTTTGTGTTGATAGGGAACAAAATCTAAATTATGTTTTATCATAATTGGATGAGGTTTTTGTTCTTTTCGATATTGATCAAATTCCTTTTTAAGTAATTCATCTACTGTAACATTAAGTGCCCAGCCTGGCATTGAGGGTTCCTTTAAACCTTTGACACGGTCTAAATAAAAGCATCTTTTACAATTTAGGAAGTTAGAAAATTTAGATCTACTTATCTTAAAAGGTGAATTAGATTTTTTGTCATAAATAGAATTTTTTCTAGTTCTGAACGATGTTGCTTCTTTCATTAGAATATGTTTAATCTTTTTATGACCTCAGATTTCTCCAAAGATAAAATAACATCATATATACCCGGGCCAAATCTAGATCCGATTAAAGCTATTCTTAAAGGTTGTCCCACACCTTTAAAATTAGTTTTATGTTTATCTATTAAAGATTTAATTACTGGTTCTAATGTTTCCCTTGATAAAGAACTAATCTTTTTATACTCAGTAATGAAATCAATAATAATCTTTTTTGATAGGTCATCTATAAGTTTTTTATCTTCTAGTCCTATTTCAACTTTATCATTGATAATATATTGAGAATTATTCCAGATATCTTCTAAAGTTTTAGCTTTATTTTTTAAGAATTTTATAGATTTTAAAATCGTAGCTTCTTTTGATTTATCTAGAGGTTTTTTATATTTTGAGGCAAATTCTTTAAAAAAATTAAATAAATCTTTCTCATCAATGGTTTTTATATAATTTTCGTTAATTGAGTATATTCTAGACATATCTAGTTTTGAGGGGGATTTTCCCACTCCTTCTAAGTTAAATAATTCAATACTTTCTTGCTTAGTAAAAATTTCTTTATCTTTGTATGACCATCCTAATCTTAATAAATAATTTCTCAAAGCGTCTGAAATAATTCCAATTTTCATATAATCTTCAAGTGTAGAGGCATTATCTCTCTTTGATAGTTTTTTTCCTTGCTCACTATGAATTAAAGGTATGTGAGCAAAATTTGGCACTTCCCATTCTAAAGCCTCATAGATTTGTTTTTGTTTAAAAGAATTAATCATATGATCATCTCCTCTGATTACATGAGAAATTTTCATTTCGTGATCATCGACTGTTGCAGATAATTGGTAAGTTGGAGTTTCATCTTTTCTTAAGATAATAAAATCTTCAATTGTAGAATTTGAAATATTTCTTTCTCCCTGAACTAAATCATTAATAGTCGTATTTCCTGAAATTTTACTTTTAAATCTTATAACCGGTTTAATACCATCAGGTACTTTTAAATCGTTCGCATCTCTCCATTTTCTATTGTAAACATAAGGCATTCCTTGTTTTTTACATTTTTCTTTTTGTTCATTAATTTCTTCCTCTGAACAATAACATTTATAAGCAAATCCTTTTTTAAGAAGTTCTTGTGCGACTTTGATGTGCTTTGAAATATTCTTTGATTGAATATACTCCTCACCGTCATGCTCAATTCCAAGCCAAGCTAAAGAAGAAATAATCTGTTTTTTAAATTCGTCTTTTGATCGTTCTTTATCTGTATCCTCAATTCGTAAAAAATATTTCCCTTTATTTTTTTTGGCCAATAGCCAATTAAATAAAGCAGTTCTAACACCACCGATATGAAGAGGCCCAGTAGGAGAGGGCGCAAACCTACAATTAAAAGACATTTATATTAATTAGACTATTTTAGTGAAAGTTTCTATACAAAGAAACGAGTTTACCTTGAATTTTTATTCTATTTGCAGCGTATATTTTTGTTCCGTAATTTTTATTTGCAGCTTCTAGAGCTATAGTATTTCCTTTTTTTCTAACTCTTTTTAAAGTCGCCTCCTGGTCGTCTATTAAAACTACTGCAATTTGGCCGCTGTCAACATTTGAAGTTTTTTTAACAATAACTGTGTCTCCATCAGCTATTCCTGCTTCTATCATCGAGTCTCCTTTAACTTTAAGACCGTAATGCTCTCCATTATTCTGTAAGTCTTCTGGCAAGGCAACTCTATCAACTTCTTGTTGAATCGCTTCAATCGGTGTTCCTGCAGCAATACTACCTAAAACAGATACATCTGATGATTTGTTTTTGTTTCGATCCAACCCACCTTTAATCACGCTAGGAGTAAATGAATTAAAAATATCGTTTGCACTTGCATTTTCAGGAAGCTTTACGACCTCTAAAGCTCTGGCTTTATGAGCCAATCTTTTTACAAAACCTCTTTCTTCAAGAGCAGATATTAATCTATGAATTCCTGATTTCGACTTAAGGTTGAGCGAATTTTTCATCTCTTCGTAAGAAGGAGAGATACCTGAAGATCTAATCTTCTTATTAATAAATATTAGTAAATTCTTTTGTTTTTTTGTTAGCATAGAACAAACCTCGTACATCTATGTTCTATAAAAGTTCTATTTGAATTACAACTTAAAATAAACCCTTATTTTATTAAGTAATTTGCCTGAACCGCTCCATTAACCCCTCTAGATTGTCAGAGCTTAAAAGTGATTCTCCAATCAGAAAGTTTTTAATTCCAGTCTTATCGTAAATGAATTTTGCATCTTTTTCATTTTGAATGCCACTTTCTGAGATTAAAGGACTTTTGTGATTTTTAACAATTTCAAAAATCGATATAGTATTGTTGATTGAAACATCAAGTGTTTTTAGATTTCTATTATTAATTCCAATTAATGCTTTTTCATATTTTAAAGCAGCCTCAGCTTCTTTTTTATCATGAACTTCAACTATAACTGACAGATTTTTCTTTAATGCCTCAGAGTAAATTTCATCTATTTGTTTACTCTCAAGGGCAGAGATAATTAATAATATGCAATCGCAACCATAACTTTTTGATAATGTTACTTGATAAGGGTCTATAAAGAAATCTTTGGCCAATATAGGTATTTTATAATCTTTTTTAATATCTTGTATTTGTTTGAGATTTCCTAAAAAATATTTTTCTTCTGTAAGCACAGATAAACATGTTGCACCATTTTTAATATATTTTTCAGCGATATTTAGATGATTGAAATCTTTCACAATAATTCCTGCGGATGGGCTAGCTTTTTTGATCTCTGTAATTAATGAAATTCCTTTATTATTTTGAATAGCTTCTTTAAAATCAAAAAATGCTTTAAATTCTTTAGTCTTATTTTCAAGAGAGTCTAACGAATTACTTTTTTTTATTAACTTTAAAGATTCTTTTTTATCTTCTATAATTTTTTTTAATATATTTGTCATTAATTAGTTTGTAATTTAACAAGATGCTCATAAACTTTTCCTGATTGTAAATGTGTTGATGCATTATTAAAAGCCTCTTTAAAATCATTTTCTTTACCAGCAACTATTAAGCCAGCAGCAACATTGAGTGCTACAGACTGAGAAAATTCATTTAATTTTCCTTTACAAATTTCAACAATTTTTTCAGAATTGTATTTTGCGTTTTTTCCTTTTAAATTTTCCCTATTTGAAACTTTAATTCCAAGCTCTTTAGGATCAATTTTAAATTCACTAATAATTCCATTTTTTAATTCCACTACATTTGTTTTTTCGAATGGTGAAATTTCATCCATACCGTCATCACTGTGAACAATAAAAGCATGAGTAACATTATTTTCTTTTAAAGCTTCAGCAAACGGTTTCATCCATTTTTTTTCAAATACTCCAACAACTTGTCTTCTTACTTGGGCAGGACTACTCAAAGGCCCAATTAGATTAAAAATTGTTCTTTTCCCCATTTTTTTTCTTGCTGGACCAACATATTTCATTGCTGAATGATAATTGGGTGCAAACATAAAAGCGAAGTTTAATTTTTTAATACTGTTTTCTACTTCTTGGGGATTTTGATTTATATTTATTTTTAAAGCTTCCAAAACATCGGCTGAGCCACAATTTGAAGAGACTGCTTTATTACCATGTTTAGCAACTTTTACTCCCATACTTGCACAAACTATTGCAGCAGCAGTAGAAATATTTAAGGAGTTTTGGCCATCCCCTCCAGTTCCACATGTATCGATAGTATTTTCATCGGTATTAACTTTATTTGCTTTGTCTCTTAAAACAAATATACCTCCAGCCAATTCATCTTTTGTTTCTCCTTTTTTAATTAATGCTTCTAGAATTTGTATTATGTAATCTTCCTCGTATTTGCCCTCCATTAACTTACCAAATAAGGATTTGCTCTCATTAAGTGTAAGATTTTGACCTTTTTTCAAATTTTCTAATAACTTTGACATGACTAGTTAGTTATAAAATTTTTAATTAATTTGATACCTACTTTAGTATTAATACTTTCTGGATGAAACTGAAAACCATGTATGTCATAACTTTTGTGCATTAAGCCCATTATAGTATTATTTTTAGTCTTAGCTGTGATAATAAGACTATTTGGAAAGCTTTTATTTTCTACTACCAAACTATGATATCTAGTTGCTAAAAAATTATTTTGAATATTTCTGAACAATCCTTTTTTATTATGGCTAATTTTACTAGTTTTTCCATGCATAAGATTTTTAGCGTTAACTATTTTACCTCCAAAAACCTGCCCTATAATTTGATGTCCTAAGCACACTCCTAAAATCGGAATCTTTTTATGAACCTCTTTAACAATTTTTAGACAGTTTCCAGCTTGATTTGGATTACCTGGACCAGGAGATATTACTATTTTATCGAATCTTTTTTTAAAAACAGTTTTAGTATCTATTTTATCATTTCTTATTACTTCTATATTTTTTTTAAATTTAGAAATGTAGTGATATAAATTATATGTAAAACTATCGTAATTATCTATAAGTAAAATTTTCAATTAATCTACTGCTTTCATTAAAGCCTTAGCTTTATAAATTGTTTCATAATATTCTTTTTCAGGTTTGCTATCCGCAACTATTCCAGCTCCAGCTTGGACATAAAATTTTTTATCTTTTATTAAAGCAGTTCTTAATGCAATACATGTGTCAAACTCACTATTTGGTGTAAAATAACCTATCCCACCCGCATATAATTTCCTTTTACTTTTTTCAAGCTCATCAATAATTTCCATTGCCCTTATTTTTGGAGCTCCACTTACTGTGCCTGCGGGAAAACCAGATAATAAGGTCTCAAACAAAGAATATTTATTATTAAATTTTCCTACAACATTCGAAACAATATGCATTACGTGTGAATATTTCTCAATTTTAAACTTCTCACTGACTTTTACAGAGTTTTCTTTTGCAACTTTTCCAACATCGTTTCTTCCTAAGTCTAATAACATAAGATGTTCAGCTAATTCTTTTTTATCTTTTAATAAGTCTTTTTCATTTTTTTTGTCTATTTTAGAGTTTTTACCCCGGGGTCTAGTTCCTGCTATTGGTCTAATTGTAACTTCTCCATTTCTTAAACGGACTAAAATTTCTGGACTACTACCCAAAACATTAAAATCTTCATAGTTAAAGTAAAACATAAATGGTGAGGGATTTGATTTTCTTAAATAATTATAAATCTCTAATGGAGTTTTTTCAAATTTTCTTTC
>JAOOLP010000017.1 GCA_028408795.1 Candidatus Pelagibacter sp. | reverse complement strand
TATTAAATATTTTTAAAACTTTTTTTGAATATGATGCTGGAACAACTTCATCTTTTTTTCCATGGAACATAGTTACATAAATTTTAAGAGAAATTTTTTTTGATAAAACTCTATTTTTTCTTCCGTCTTTTATTAACTGTAGTGTAATTGGATATTTATATTGCCCTGACTCAATCGTAGTAATACCTTTTTTTGTAATTTCTTGTTTAATTTTTTTTGGAAATTTATTCCACATTAATCTTGTCAAAAATTCTGGAGCAGAACCTATTCCTATAAATCCTTTTATTTGATTTTTAAAATATCTAAATTGGTTTAAACCGATCCAGGCTCCCATGCTAGAACCGATTAATATAAAATTATTTTTCTTGACTATTTTTTTTATGATAAATTTTACATTGTTTGTCCAAAGACTAATGTTTCCTTTAATGAATTCTCCTGAGGATTTTCCGTGACCCAAGTACTCTAAAGCTAAAAAACCTAATTTATTTTTAATAGCAAATCTTTTAAAAAATTGAGGTTTTTTTCCTTCAATATCAGACATGAATCCTGGAAGAAAAATTAAATAGAGTTTTTTATCGAAATAATTGTCTATATATCTGAGTTTTTTGAACTTTGAAATTTTAATATACTTATATTTTTTCATATAAATTTATAAGTTTAATTTGATAATATATAACAATAAACATGACTTCTAAAATAAAAGTTCTGCAAGTAATTCCCAAATTAGGTTATGGAGGCGCTGAGACGGGATGTTATGATATAGCACATTATCTTTCAGAAAAAGACTGTCCATCTTACATAGCAACCTCAGGAGGTGCATTATTGAAGTATGTTAAAAAAAATAAAGTTAAAATTTTTAGATTACCTGTACATTCGAAAAATCCGTTTTTAATTTTGTTTAACACAATCATATTAACTATTTTGATTATGATTAATAATATAAGCATCATACATGCTAGAAGCAGAGCGCCCGCTTGGGCATGCTATTTAGCTTGTCTTGTAACAAGGAGAAAATTTGTTACTACTTTCCATGGCACTTATAATTATAAAACAAAATTAAAAAAATTTTATAATAGTGTTATGGTTAGGTCGAAACTGACAATTGCAGGTTCAAATTTTATTTTTAGCCATATTAATGAAAATTATAATGAATATTTAAATAAAAAAAAAAAACTTAGAGTAATATTTAGAGGTATTAATCTTGATTATTTTAATAAAAAAAATGTTTCAATTCTAAAACAAGAAAAATTAAAAGATGAATGGGAACTATCGCCAAATAAGTTTACTATTTTGATGCCTGGACGGCTTACTTATTGGAAAGGACAAGAAATATTAATAGAGGCATTAAATATATTAACAGAGGATTATAATAACACTAATTTTCAAGCAGTATTTTTGGGATCAGACCAGGGTAGAAAGGTTTATAAGAAAAAACTTTTAAATTTAGTATTGAGATATCGTTTAAATAACAAAATTAAATTTATTGAGCATTGTAAAGAAATGCCAATTGCTTATTCATTAGCTGATGTAATTGTTTCAGCTTCTGTCGAACCAGAGGCTTTTGGCAGAGTCTCTGTTGAAGCCCAAGCAATGGAAAAACCTATAGTTGCAAGTGATCTTGGTGGTTCTAAAGAAACAATAATTAAAGGAAAATCTGGTTTTCTCTATAAACATGATGATCCTCGTCAACTTGCAAAAACTTTAAATGCTTTAAGTGAATTAGATGAAGACTCGTTGAATTTTATAGGAAACGAAGGTAGAAAAAACATTACAAAAAAATATGATGTAGAAGCAATGTGCGATTCAACTTTAAGAGAGTATAAAAAATTGCTAAATATATAATTAATGCCACAAATACAATTATTAGACGGAAAAAAAATTCCTTTTACAAAATCGATAAGTGGTTTTGATCTAACAAAAAAAATTAGCAAATCTTTAGAAAAATCAGCGTTGATTATGGAAGTAGATGGATCTTTAAAAGATCTAAGTTTTGTAATTGAAAAAGACTGCAAGGTAAGAATTATTACTTCGAAAGATAAAGAAGGATTAGAAGTTATAAGACACGATGCTGCACACATAATGGCTATGGCAGTTCAAGAACTATTTCCCGGAACGCAGGTTACAATTGGACCTGTAATTGAAAATGGATTTTATTACGACTTTGCTAGAAAGGAACCTTTTACTAGTGATGATTTAAAAAAGATTGAGTTCAAAATGTCAGAAATAATTGATAAGGATGTTAAAACAAGGAGAGAGGTCTGGGAAAGAGATAAAGCAATTAATCACTTTAAAAAAATAGGTGAAAAATATAAAGCAGAGATAATCGAAAGCATTCCTAAAAGCGAAGAACTGTCAATTTATCATCATGGAGACACTTGGCATGATCTTTGTAGAGGACCACATTTGGCATCATCAAGTAAAATAGGTAAAGCTTTTAAATTAACTAAAGTATCAGGGGCTTATTGGAGAGGGGACTCTAATAATGAAATGTTACAAAGAATTTACGGGACTTGTTGGAGTTCAAAAAAAGAACTAGATGAGTATTTACATCGTCTCGAGGAAGCTGAAAAACGTGATCACAGAAAACTTGGAAGAGAAATGGATCTGTTTCATTTCAGAGAGGAAAGCCCAGGCTCAGTATTTTGGCACGAAAAGGGTTGGATGCTTTTTCAAAGGTTAATTGAATATATGAGAATGAAGCAACGACTAGCGGGTTATAAAGAAATTAATACTCCAGAACTTTTAGATAAATCATTGTGGGAAAAATCTGGACACTGGGAAAAATTTGGTGAACATATGTTTACCTCTGAAACTCCAGATGAAAAAACTTTTGCAGTCAAGCCGATGAATTGCCCAGGATGTGTTCAGGTTTTTAATCAAGGCTTGAAAAGTTATAGAGATCTTCCATTAAAGTTATCAGAATTTGGTAAGGTTCATAGATATGAACCATCAGGGGCACTTCATGGACTATTACGAGTAAGAGCTTTTACTCAAGACGACGCACATATCTTTTGTACTGAAGACCAAATAACTCAAGAGTGTCTAACAGTTACAAATCTTATCTTAGAAATTTATAAAGCACTTGGATTTAAAAACGTAATATTAAAATACTCAGATAGACCAGAAAAAAGAGTTGGTGATGACAGTGTTTGGGATAAATCCGAGGCGGCACTTTTATCTGCTATAAAAAAATCTGGACTAGAGTATACAGTAAATAAAGGAGAAGGCGCTTTCTACGGCCCTAAAATAGAATTTGTTCTTAGAGATGCAATAGGACGTGATTGGCAATGCGGAACATTACAAGTTGACTTAAATTTACCTAATAGATTGGGAGCAACTTTTGTTGATAAAGATGGGACAAAAAAAGTTCCGGTAATGTTACATAGAGCTTTATTTGGATCATTAGAGAGATTTATCGGGATACTTATAGAAAATTATGCTGGTAAATTACCTTTTTGGTTGTCCCCAACACAAGCAGTAGTGTGTCCTATAGCCGAAGAAAACAACGAATATGTAAAAAAATTATTTGAAGATTTGTTTAAAGAAGGTATACAATGCGAGGTGGATTTAAGAAACCAGAAGATAAATTATAAAATAAGAGAACATTCTTTAGCAAAAGTTCCAATAATTATTGTTTGCGGCAAAAAAGAAGTTGCAGATAATACTGTTACAATACGAAAATTAGGATCTGAGAAACAAGAAACTATTAAAAGAGAAGATTTAATTAAAAATATGCTCAAAGCAAATAAGTTACCTTTAAACTAAGTGTCAAGTTTTAAACCAAATTACTTTCAAAGAAGAAGCAAACCTCAAGGCCCTAAAGCTAACGAGAGAATAAGAGCATTAGATGTTCAAGTAATTGGAAGTGATGGAGGAAACCTTGGTACAATGCAATTAAATAAAGCAATTGATCTAGCTAAACAAGAAGGCTTAGATTTAATCGAAATATCACCTAATGCAAATCCACCAGTTTGTAAAATAATGGACATGGGTAAATACAAATACGATTTACAAAAAAAAGCAAATCAGGCTAAAAAAAAGCAAAAAATAGTTTCACTTAAAGAAATAAAACTTAGACCTGGCACAGAGGCTCATGATTATAATTTTAAAATCAAAAATGCTAAAAAATTCATCTCAAAAGGAGATAAAGTTAAATTTACAGTCAAGTTCAAAGGTAGAGAGATGCAACATACGGAGCTAGGCAAAGAATTAATGAATAGAATTATTGAGGAAACAAAAGACGTAGCTAAAGTTGAAAGCCAACCCAAATTTGAAGGAAGGCAAATGGTAATGATAATTCAACCCATTTAATCTTAGCTAATATCACCTTGTAAAGATTTACTAATAGCGATATAAAATCCGAATTATTTATGCCAAAATTGAAAACTAAAAGCTCAGCTAAAAAAAGATTTCGATTTACTGCTTCAGGAAAAATTAAAATGCCTCAAGCTGGTAAGAGACACGGAATGATAAAAAGAACAAATTCACAAATCAGAAAACAAAGAGGCACTACGATCATGAGCAAACAAGACACTAAAATTGTTAAATCGTACATGCCATATAATTTAAGAGGATAATATGGCTAGAACAAAAAGAGGTGTTGTAAGCAGAGCAAAACATAAAAAAGTTTTAAAATCTGTAAAAGGTCAGTACGGTAGAAGAAAAAATACTATTCGAATTGCTCGTCAAGCGATGGAAAAGGCTATGCAGTATGCCTACAGAGATAGAAAAGCAAAAAAACGAGAATTCAGATCTTTGTGGATACAAAGAATTAATGCTGGGGTTAGAACAGAGGGTCTTACTTACGCAAAATTTATCAACGGTTTAGCAAAATCAAAGATAAAGTTAGATAGAAAAGTGCTAGCAGAATTGGCTTATAATAATCCAGAAGTGTTTAAATCTATAGTAAAAAAGGTTCAATCCTCCCTTAGTTAATAAGGGCCTTTGATTTAATCTCAACTTAATATAAAAAATCAATTACCCGATGAGTGATTTGGAAAAAATAAATTCTATATTTAGCGCTAAAATTAGTTCTGTTAAAACTAAAGAGGAATTACAAAATATCAAAACTGAATTTTTTGGTAAGAATGGTCAAATAACGCAACAATTTAAAACTTTGGGAAGTCTTGAGGTTGATAAAAGAAAACAGTTTGCATCAAAACTAAATAGAATTAAAGAAGATATTGCCAGTCAAATTGATCAAAAGAGTCTAGAAATAGAGACCACTGAAATAAATAGTAAATTAAAAGATGAAAAGATAGACGTAACTTTACCAACAAGACCTTATCGTCAGGGAAAAATTCATCCTGTCTCACAAGTTATTGATGAAATTTCATCTATATTTTCAGAAATTGGTTTTTCAGTAGCAGAGGGTCCAGATGTAGAGTCGGAATATAATAATTTTACAGCTTTAAATACTCCAGAAGAACACCCAGCTCGAGATATGCATGACACTTTTTATCTAGAAAAAAATAAAAAAATATTACTAAGAACTCACACTTCACCAGTTCAAATTCGAACAATGATATCTGGGAAGCCGCCTTTTAAAATTATTGTTCCAGGGAGAACTTATCGTTGTGATAGCGACCAGACTCATGCTCCAATGTTCCATCAATTAGAAGGACTTCATATTGATAAAAATATAACTATGGGACATCTAAAAGGTTGCTTAGATTATTTTGTAAAAGAATTTTTTGAGGTTAAAAATGTCAAAATGAGATTTAGACCAAGTCATTTTCCTTTCACAGAACCTTCAGCAGAAGTTGATATTGGCTATAGAATTGATAATGGCAAGATCACTATTGGAGAGGGCGATAAATGGTTAGAAGTTCTGGGATGTGGAATGGTTCATCCCAATGTTCTTAAGAATGCAAAAGTTGACACAAAAAAGTATCAAGGATTTGCTTTTGGTATGGGAATAGATCGACTTGCGATGCTTAAGTATGGAATTAATGATTTACGAGCTTTTTTTGAAACGGATTATCGCTGGTTAAGTCATTTTGGATTTGATCCATTGGACGTACCAACTAATTACAGAGGGCTTAGCAAATGATAATTACTCTTCCATGGCTAAAAGAACATCTCAAAACTACAGCTAATGAAAATGATATAATAGACAAACTAACTAATATTGGCTTGGAAGTTGAAGGGATCAAAGATAGCTCAAGTAATTTAAGTGATTTTAAAATAGCTAAAATTATAAAAGTTGAAAAACACCCAAACGCAGACAAACTGAAAGTCTGTGATGTTAATGTTGGTGGAAATAAACTTATTAAAGTTGTTTGTGGAGCTCCAAATGCAAGAGACGGCCTATTAACAATCTATGCTCCTCCAGGTGCCATTATACCTAAAACAAAATTTAAATTGAAAATAGCTAAAATTAGAGGAGTTGAGTCTAAAGGCATGCTTTGCTCTGAAAGTGAACTAAATATATCTAAGGAAAGTGAGGGAATAATTGAGTTACAAAATAAGGAAAATGAAATTGGAAAAAATTATTTCAAAACTAAATCTGTAAAAGCAATTGATATTTCGGTTACACCTAATAGATCGGACTGTTTAGGCGTCAGAGGTATAGCAAGAGATTTATCTTCATCAGGTATCGGTAAATTAATACCATTAAAAAAGAAAAAGATTAAACAAAGTGGAAAAAACTTAATTAAAATCTCAATTTCAAAAGATCCAAATCAGGGCTGTCTAACTTTTGGCAGTTGTTACATTAAGAACATATCTAATAAAGAGAGTCCAGAATGGCTAAAAAATAAACTTTTAGCTCTAGGATTAAAACCTATTTCAGCAGTTGTAGATATTACAAATTACGTTATGTTTGATTTAAATCGTCCACTCCACGCTTATGATGCTGATAAAATCGATAAAGAGATTATTGTTAGAGATTCAAAAGAGGGAGAAGAGTTCGAAGCTTTGGATGATAAAAAATATAAACTTAAGAGGGGAATGTGTGTTATCGCTGATAAATCAAGTGTTTTAGGTTTAGGCGGCATAATAGGTGGAACTAAAACATCAACAGAATTTACCACAAAAAATATTCTTTTAGAGTCAGCATATTTTTTACCAAAATCCATTAGAAAAACAGCTCGAGACTTATCCATTGATACTGATGCTAAGTATAGATTTGAAAGAGGTATAGATCCCAACTCTGTTTTAGAAGGACTAGAAGTTGCGGCTGAACTAATTACAAGAATATGTGGGGGCCAAGTTAGTAAATTTACAATTACAGGAAAAAATTCCAAAAAAAATAATTCGATAAAATTTGAGATAGATAAATTTGAAAATTTAATAGGTATACCGCTAAATATTAGTGAGGCACAAAAAATATTACTTTCTCTGGGATTTAAATGTAAAAAAGGAAAAAAAGATTTAAAAGTAGAGATTCCTTCTTGGAGACCTGACATTAGTCAAGATGTTGATATCATAGAAGAACTAATAAGAATTAAAGGTTTTAAAAACATAAAGCTTATTGAACCTAATAAAAAGCGTGAGCAAGAAACACTTAGTTTTAGACAAAAACTCTTCCATTTGTCTCAGAGATCTTTAGCTTCTAAAGGATATTTAGAAACTGTAACTTGGTCTTTCACCGACTCAAAAATTGATAAACAATTTTCAAAAGGAGAAAAAGAAATTCCAATTTTAAATCCAATATCTTCAGATTTAGATGTTTTGAGAAGATCTATATTTTCTAATCTTTCTATTCACCTTAAAAAGAATCAAGATAGAGGTTATAAAGATTTTTCTTTATTTGAAATAGGCCCAACATTCTTTGGTAAAAACCCTGGAGAACAAGAAGTTGTTGTTGGCGCTTTGACATCAGGAAAAGTAAATAGGAAAAGCTGGATTGAAAAAGAGAGAAACGTAGATGTATTTGATATTAAAGGCGATGTAATCAAAACGTTAATTGAGCTTGGAATTAGCGATAAAGATTTTTTCATAAGTGATAACACAAAACAGTGTTATCACCCTGGTAGATCAGGCTGTGTTACATTTAAGTCTGAAAAAGGAGCTTTGCTTGCTTATTTTGGAGAAATACATCCAGCAATAATTAAAAAATTAGATTTTAAAGAACCGAATGTTTACGGATTAGAAATATTTTTAAAAAACATCCCTGAACCAAATAAAAAAATAAGACAATTAAAGAAAAACTTTCAAGCATCAGATTTTCAGAAATCAGAAAGAGATTTTGCTTTTGTTATTGATAGAATATTTAAGGTTGGATTACTTGAAAAAATAATTAAAGATATTGATACCTCTTTAATTAAAGAAGTTACAACGTTTGATGTTTATCAAGGTGATAATATTCCTAAAGATAAAAAATCAGTTGCTATAAACGTTTCTTTACAAGCACTCGATAAAACTTTAAGTGAAAAAGATTTAGATGAAATAAGCAAAAAAATTATTGATATAGTTAAGGATAAAACCGGCGCTACAATTAGGTCCTAAATGTCAGACATACAAAGAATACGTAATTTCTCAATAATTGCGCATATTGATCACGGCAAATCAACAATTGCAGATAGAATAATTCATAAATGCGGGGGACTTACTGAGCGTGAAATGAAGCAGCAAGTTTTAGACTCTATGGACATCGAAAGAGAAAGAGGGATTACTATTAAAGCTCAAACAGTAAAACTAAATTACAAAGCTAAAGATGGAAATACGTATCTCTTAAATATTATTGATACTCCTGGCCATGTTGATTTTGGATACGAAGTAAGTCGATCATTATCAGCTTGTGAAGGGTCATTATTAATTGTCGATAGTACTCAAGGTGTAGAAGCTCAAACACTGGCAAATGTATATCAAGCTTTAGAAATAAATCATGAAGTTGTTCCTATCTTAAATAAGATAGATTTACCCGCTTCTGATGTTGATAAGACTAAAAAAGAAATAGAGGATGTGGTTGGTATTGATACTTCTGACGCTATACCATGTTCTGGTAAAACTGGTGAAGGAATAGAAGATATATTAGAGGCAATCATTAAAAAATTACCTGCTCCTAAAGGAGAAAAAGATGAAAAACTCAAATGTTTATTAGTAGACAGCTGGTATGATAGTTATTTAGGAGTTGTTATTTTAGTGCGCGTCATTAATGGAAAACTAAAAAAACAAATGAAAATTAAATTAATGTCGAATGATCAAGAACATGTAATAGAAAAAGTTGGTGTTTTCACGCCTAAAGCAATAGATATCGATGAATTAAATTCAGGTGAAATAGGTTTTATTATTACTGGTATTAAATCTTTATCAGAAACAAAAGTTGGAGATACTATTTGTGATGCTGAAGATCCAATAGATGATCCTTTACCTGGTTTTAAACCAAGTAAGCCCGTAGTATTTTGCGGATTGTTCCCGGTAGATAGTTCTGAGTATCAAAAATTAAAAGATGGTTTAGCAAAACTAAAGTTAAATGATGCAAGTTTCTCATTCGAACCAGAGTCCTCTAGCGCATTGGGCTTAGGGTTTAGATGTGGTTTTTTAGGATTATTACATCTTGAAATAATAACCGAAAGATTAGAAAGAGAGTTTGACGTAAATTTAATTACAACAACTCCTGGAGTTATTTATAAAGTTCATAAAATAAAAGGTGAAATTATAGATTTACAGAATCCTTCAAACATGCCTGACCCATCACAAATATCTAGAATTGAGGAACCATGGATTAAATCGACAATTATTACTCCAGACCAGTATTTAGGTTCAATTATTAAAATTTGCCAAGATAAAAGGGGAATACAAACAAATCTTACTTACTCTGGGAATAGAGCAGTACTATCTTATGATTTGCCTCTCAACGAGGTAGTTTTTGATTTTAATGATAGATTGAAATCTGTTTCAAGTGGTTACGCAAGTTTTGATTACGAAATTTCTGAATATAGAGAGGGGAGTTTAGTAAAATTAGGAATTTTGGTAAACTCTGAACCTGTAGATGCGTTAGCAATGATTATTCATAAAGATTTTGCACAAAAAACTGGAAGACAGGTTTGTGAAAAATTAAAAGATCTGATACCCAGGCATAATTTTATGATACCCGTTCAAGCTGCTATAGGAGGTAAGATAGTCGCCCGAGAGTCTATTAAAGGTTTCAAAAAAGATGTTTTAACAAAAATCCATGGAGGAGGAGCCACTGATAGAAAAAGAAAATTACTTGAAAAGCAAAAAAAAGGTAAAGCAAGATCTAAACAATTCGGGAAAGTTGAGATTCCCCAAGAGGCCTTCATTGGCGTTTTAAAAATAAATAAAGAAACCTAATGAAAAAAAAATTATTTATTTTTTCAAATGAAAGTATTTCTATTGAAGACAATAAATATTATTGTGATAATCTAGATTTAAAATCAACTCCAGAAGGCTTAAATAAAAAATTTGAAGTCAATCTTCTTGGTAGGAAATCAACCAAGAAAAGATCTCATGAAATAAAGATTAAAAGAATCAAAGTATTTAGCAATATTTTTTCTTATTTGTCAGAGGTAATTAAAGCGTCAAAAAATGAGGATTCCAAATTTTTGATAATTTCAATCTCTCCTTATACCTTTTTGATTTCTTTATTTATCAAAATTCTAGGTCGAAAACCTATAGTATATTTAAGAAGTGACGGCTACGGTGAGTATAAAGCTATTCTCGGAAAAATTGGTCCTATAATTTATCATATTATGTTTAGTATTGTTTCTGCCTTTTCAAGCTTAATAAGTTGTAGAGAATACA